>CAKTCH010000040.1 GCA_934538895.1 uncultured Alphaproteobacteria bacterium | reverse complement strand
TTCCTCATCCCGATGGAACCATCCTTATTATTTATTGCCATTCCCGCGCAAACGGAAATCCAGAGGGTAAACAGATCTTTCCGAGCCTGTAAAATTGAACACAGCGATCACAGCGCCCTTGCACAACCTCGTCATCCCGCGCGCAGCCGAGGGATCTTATCAAGCTTAAACCGGGTCAAATCCCTCGGCTGCGCGCGGGATGACGGTATCAGACAGATTTCGTTGTGATCGCTGTGTGCGTTGTGTTCAGATTTTCTATTTTCTGGAATTCATGAGTCCTGAGCCTAACTCACAGTCCCGCGAATATGCGCCAGAAGCATTTGCGCGTCGTAACGATCGCGGTCGCCGGGCACGCGTTTGATATATTCCTCAAGCGCCGCCATCGCCGCATAGGCGCGGCCCGTACGGGCGCACAGCACGCCCTCGTCCAGCAACAGGCGGTATTCCTGCGGATCGAGCGCGCGCATATTCTCGACGGCGTTGAGCGCGCCTTCATAATCCTCGTTCTCGATCATGCGGATCTTGATATTATTTTGCAGGCGAATAAGGATCTGCCGCGCCGTGACGGGTTCGAAATAAGTCGAGGACAATTCCGCCTCCGGCCCCAGTGTCTTCTTGAGCAACGCCCGCAGTTCCGGCGCGTTCAGAATGGCACAGCGGTTGAACGGATCGAAGATCAGCCGCTGCCCGTCCATATCCAGCCGCACGACGAAATGGCCGGGGAAATTGATCCCCGCGACATCCCACCCCTGCGCCCGCGCCACGGCGATATACAGGATCGACAGCGTAACCGGCAGCCCCTTGCGCCGTTCGATGACGTCGATCAAATCGGCGTTTTGTATGTTGTCGTAATGTTCATCGTCGCCGCGATAGCCGTACTGATCGGCAAGGATATGCTTGAGCGCCGCCAGCCGCGTCTCGTTCGACTCCGCCGCGCCCGCCGCCACCAGATCGTGATAGCGCCAGCCGACCTCTTCCCCCATTTTCTGGATATGGTGACGATAGCGCGCGGTGGAAATGGCGGGATGCGTGATTTCAGAAAACAGCAGCGCCACATCGACAAGGCCGAGATCGCCGTCAGCGCATTGCCCCGCCTGCCGCAACCGTTCCCGTACCTTGTGATCGCTCAATACGCTCATCCTCCGGATTATAGCAGCAAAACCGGAAAAGCGGAAATCGTTATGCCGCAGCGGGATTTATTGCGGCTGCGTCCACGCCGCCTGCCCCTGCACCGGCTCCCCGAGCGGCTTCACATAGCTCACCACTTCCTTGACGTTGGGGATGGTGCGGGCGATGCCGATCACGCGGTCGAGCTCGGCCTGGTTGCGCGCCACGCCCATCAGGTAAACGGTGCCCTGCACCGTGTCGATGCTGTAATTGATCGCGCTGATATTTTTCTCGAACGTCAGTTGCGTGCGCAGGCGCGTGGTGATCCACTTATCGCGCACATAGCCGGGCAGGCCCTCGCCGTCCGCCACGCGGATTTCATTGATGACCTGCTTCACGCCCTCGACCTGCCACGCCAGCCGCACGGCCTCCACGCGGTCGTCCGGGTTCTGCACCACGCCCGTAATCAAAACGCGGCCCTGATCGACGGTGGTGCTCAGTTTCGAGAACGTATCGACCTTGTACTTGAACCATTTATCGCCGATCATCGCCTTGATGCGCACGTCGTCGGCGGCGGATTTGATGCCGCCCTCCTGCTGCGAGGCGACCCCGGCGGTCGCCCCCGCCCCCAGCGCCAGCCCCACGGGGCTGCACGCCGCCAGATGCGTCATCGCGAGAGATACGGAAGCAAGCAGGATCGATGTTCTGATATTCATGATACGGTCTGGAAAACAGCAAGGGTGAAAGAACGAATACGGCGATTATGCCGCGCCCGGCCACGCATTGTCCAGATGCCGGAACGAGAAAATCCCCGCGACCGCCATCAGGTCGAAACGCATGGCATAATCGTTATAAGCCGGATATGCGGCGATAAAATGGCGCGCGGCATTGACGATGCGGCCTTTCATCGACGGCGTCAGGCACTCCAGCGCCGCCGCCACGCTGCCGCGATGCTTAACCTCCACGAACACAAGGGTCCCCCCGCGCCGCGCCACGATATCGATCTCGCCCACGGGCGTTTTATAACGCCGCGCCAGAATGCGATACCCCTTCAGGCGCAGCACCAGCACGGCAACCGCCTCCGCGCGCAAGCCGTCCTTGTATGTACTTTTATATGTATTACGCATCTGCGCCGCGCCTGACCGTCAGAGCCAGTTCATAAGCTTCTTTCTTCGGCATCCCCGTTTCATCCGCCACCTGCGCGGCGGCGTCGCGCACCGACAAATGACCCAGCAACGCGGTCAGCCGTGCTTTGACGTCTTCTTCCGTAACCGCGGCCTGCGCGCCGGGGCCGATCACGATCGCGATCTCGCCTTTGGGCTCACCCGTTTCCTCGTAATATTTGACGAGATTCGCCAGCGTATCCCGGCGCACTTCCTCATACATCTTGGTCAGTTCGCGCGTCACCGCCGCCGGACGGTCGCCGCCCAGAACGTCCGCCATGGCGCGCAGCGAGTCGATCAAACGCGGCCCGGTTTCGTAAGTCACCAGCGTCCCCGGCACCGCGCGCCATTCTTTCAAGACATCCCGCCGCGCCTTGTCCTTCGCCGGTAAAAAACCGAGAAAGGAAAACTTGTCCGTCGGCTGCGCCGATAATTGCAACGCCGTTAAAAGCGCATTGGCCCCCGGCAGCGACGTGACGTTCAGCCCCAGATCCTGCGCGTCGCGCACCAGCTTGTAACCGGGATCGGAAATCAGCGGCGTGCCCGCGTCGCTGACCAGCGCGACGCGCCGGCCCTGCGCCAGCATGTCGAGAATGCCCTTGCGCGACGCGTCGGCATTATGGTCGTTATAAACGATCAGCTTCGGCGCCTTGATGCCGTGCGCCTCCAGCAGCTTGCCGGTCATGCGCGTATCCTCGCACGCCACCACGTCGACGCCCGCCAGAACCTCCAGCGCGCGCAGCGTTATGTCACGCAAATTGCCGATCGGCGTCGCGATTAAGTATAATCCGGGCGTTAACGGCACGGGGGAGAGCGTTTTCATCCTTCCTGCATAATGCCCATTATGCTAACAAACAAGCATGATGAAAAAAATCCTCCATACCCTGTTCTCGGTTTCCCTTATTCTGGGCGTCAGCGCCTGCGGCGGCACCGCGCCCAACGGCTGGCAAGCGCAGAAAGCCGCGGAAGGTCCGGCCAGTACCGCTCCCAGTTCGCTCTCGCCCGCGACGGTCCCTGCGGCAGCGGACAGCGCCGCCCTCTCCCGCGAGATTCTGAACGACCCCCGCGGCGTGAATACCATACCGGCGACGCCGGGCGTGGAAACATCCACCGACTGGGCCTACGGCACGCAAGGCGCCGCGACGCCGCAACCCGCCCCTTACGGCCAGTCGTCCGTCACCACCTATCCGGCTGATGGCTACACCGGCGGCGGCGTGCCGCCCGTGGCCGTACCCGCATCTTCCGGCCCGTCGGTGAAAGTCGCATTGCTGGTCCCCCTGTCCGGCAAGAACGCCGACCTCGGCCAGGCCATGCTGCAAGCCGCGCAACTCGCGCTGTTCGATATGGAGTACGACCGCATCGAACTGGTGCCGCAGGATAGCAAAGGCACCGCCGACGGCGCGCGCACCGCCGCGCAACTGGCTATCGCCGATGGCGCGAAGCTGATCCTCGGCCCCGTCTTCGCCACCGAAGCCCGCGCCGTCGCCCCGATCGCGCAACAGGCGAACGTCAACCTGATTTCCTTCTCCACCGACTGGACTCTGGCGCAGGGCAATGTCTTTGTCATGGGCTTCCTGCCGCATACGCAGGTGGAGCGCATCGTGCAGTACGCGGCGCAGCAGCGCCTGCAACGCGTCGGCATCATCGCGCCTGAAAACGAATACGCCAACGTCGTCGTATCGGCCTGGAACGTCAACGCCTCCCGCAGCGGCATGGCCCCGGCGCACATACTGCGCGTAAAGCCGGGCAGCGCCGACGCCTCTGAACGTATCGACGCTTTCACCAACGGCAGCGCCCGCATGGCTGCGGCCAAGGCCGGCCAGCCGCTGCCCCCGGCCCCTTATGACGCGATCTTCATGCCTGTGGGCGGCAGCGAAGCCGCATCGCTGGCGGACGCGCTGTCTTACTATGAACTCGACCCGCAAACCGTGCGCCGCCTTGGCACCGGCCTGTGGGACGACGCCAATCTCGCCACACAGAAAAGCCTGAACGGCGCGTGGTTCGCCGCCTCGGACCCCGCCCTGCGCAAGGGCTTCGAACGCCGCTACCGCGACTCTTACGGCGCGGCCCCGCCACGCCTTTCGACGCTGGCCTACGACGCCACGTCGCTGGCGGTGGTGCTGGCCAGAACCGGTTTCGCTGAATACGGCGCCCCGTCGTTCGACCGTCAGGCGATCACCAACCCGAACGGCTTCGCCGGTATCGACGGCATCTTCCGCTTCCGCCCCGACGGCATGGCCGAACGCGGCCTCGCCATCCTGGAATTCCGCAACGGCGGCATGAACGTGGTCGACCCCGCCCCGCGTTCGTTCGTCAGATCGGGCTATTGAGAGATAGATTAAGGCTTCCCCGGACAGGCGGCACGTAAGCCTTGCGCGCGCCGATGTCGCAACGTGCGATATCGTTCGCCAGCCACGCCGCCGCCAAACGTCCCGCAGCTTTCACATCATCCGCCGTATGGATATTGAACGCGGACAGAACACCCGGCAGATGCGCGTCCGGCCCCTGCCCGTAAAGCGCTTCACACATGATGCGGCGCTGCGCGGGTTCCGCATCCAGATACAAACGGTGCAGCACCGGCGCCACCATCACCGCGAACGGATGGCGGTGCAGATCCTGCATGGTTTTCTTTTCGAACAGCGATTCCTGCGCCAGAACCGGCGGCACCGCCCAATCGGCGAACACCTGCGCCAAAGGCCGCGCTGCTTGCTCCCGCTGCAATTGCCACAGATAAACGGGCACGGTCAGTAAAGTCCCCAGATGATATTGCAGGCGATGCAAGGGCGCGCTCAGCGCGTCCTGTCGCGACTCCTGACGCATCGCCAGCAGATGATAGGCATGTTCCTGCGCAAATACGCCTTGTATTTCAGCGATATTGAACGCGGACTCGGAGCGGAACCGATGGCGCGCGATCTGCTCGGCCATTAAATGCCCGCTTTCATGTACGGCGCATACAGGATCATCGATCGTGCCTGTCGTATAGACTTCGACATGCGAAACCGGATGCATGTAGCCATGGCTTTCACCATACGGCACATCTTTATGCTGGAAATAGCCCTGATCGATACAATAACCGGCCACCGCGCCATATTCCGGATCGAGATCGTCCCAGACAGTCCGCACGAATTGCAGCGATTGTTCCCACGACCAATTCGTATGCTGCCCGTAACGATACGCGGCCATCTGGACGCTGGCCTGATGCGCCAGAATATCGCCCGCCCGCGCCTGCAATTCCTGCAACAGCGGCGCGAAAATCTCGTCCGGAACATAGGTGCAGACGCGCGCCCGCACATCCCGCGTTTTCCAATCCGCGCGGCTGAATTTTTCAAAAGTGAAACGGTCGTTCTTATGCACAAAAAGAATATATTATGAAAATATTTTAGGCGTCAAATTCCCTGTAAAACTGGCCGGGGCCTCGTAAAAAGTCCCGGCGCAGTCTCTCAATATTTATGTGTACGGCATTGCCAACGTCCAGACCGGCAACGCCATTCCCTGGATATGCAAGCGGGCTTAAAACACCGCTTCTTCCCCAGACATTTTATGAACCTCCCTTGGTTCTTCTCGCCTTAAGGCTTTTATAAGTTAAGCCCGGATAAACCGGACTCGTCTGAACGCATCCATGAAATCGAGCCTACAGATTAGAAATGCCCATGGGAAGGATAAGTTTTCATTTTTTCTTGCCCTTCTGGAAAGGCGGAGCTAAAACGACACGTTCCGTTGTGAGGCCATGGCCTTGCGACAAGCATACGTAAATTAATAACGGCAAGAGGTGTGAATATGGCTGCTGAAACGGCATTGATGAGTATTGTTCCCGCAAACCCTGAGGACAACCGCAATCCTGAAAAGCGCCCCGGCCGCCCGCGCTCCGATAAATCCCGCGAAGCCATTCTCGACGCCACCCGCAAGATGCTGATGCACACCCCCCTGCGCGATATCTCCATCGAAGCCGTGGCCAAACGCGCGGGTGTCGGCAAAACCACCATCTATCGCTGGTGGCCGCACAAGGCGGCGCTGGTCATGGAAGCCTTCATGGCGCAGCCGGGCCTGCAAAATATCCTTCCCACCACGCCTGATTCCGGCGAGGCGCTGAAAGTCCAGCTCGAAAAACTGATCCGCCAGCTGCGCGGCCAGAATGGCCGCATCGTCGCCAACATCATCGCCGAAGCGCAGGCCGAACCGGAAGCGCTGCGCCTGCTGAACGAAAACTTCCTGAATGAGCGCGTCAACAACCTGCGCAACCACCTGCAAGCCGCTAAAGACGAAGGCCTGTTTAACCCGCAGCTCGACACCGGGATGGCGATCGACCAACTGCTCGGCCCGGTATTCTACCGCCTGCTGACCAACCCGGACGCGCTCGATGAACACTTCACCGGCCACTACCCGGAACAGGTCGTGAATATGCTGAAGGTGTAACAGCGGATCAGGACGGCAAAAAACCCTCCTCCGTTTTCATGGAGGAGGGTTTTTTTAATGTCTTCCGCTTAAGCCGCGTTCGCAACCGCCGGAGCTGCCCCTTGCAGGGCCGCTTCGCCGCTGATCGCCGCCGAAGCCGCGCTGACGACCGCCGCGATGCGCACAGCAGCCTGCACCTGCTCCTTGCTCAGGCCCGCCTTGGCGACGACCGGTTCATGCGCGTTGACGCAGAACTGGCAGCCGTTAAGCGCGGAAACCGCCAGTGACCACAATTCGAAATCGACCTTGTCGACGCCGGGATTGCCGATCACGTTCATGCGCAGGCGTGCCGGCATGGTGCGGTATTCCTGATTCTCGATCATGCCGGTGAACTTGTAATATACGTTGTTCATCGCCATGATCGCCGCCGCCGCTTTCGCGGCGTTCAGCGCTTCCGCTGTCATCTTGACGGCAGCTTCCGCATGGACCGCCTGAATGACGGCCTCATTCCCCGCCGCCAGCGCACAGGACAGGAACGTACCCCATTTCTGCTGGTCGTTGAGGGCTTCCTCGCCGGCCAGCGTCGACAGGTTCAGCCTGATGTCCCTGGCATATTCAGGGACCTGGTTTTTCAGCGTTTCGATGCTCATCGAATCCGCCTTACGCCGCTGCTTTTTGCAGGTCGATCACGTCGCCGCCGACGGGGCGGTTACAGGCGCACAGTTCGTCCGTTTGCAAGGCGTCCAGAATACGCAGCGCTTCTTTCGCGTTGCGGCCTACGTTCAGGTTGTTGACCGAAATATGCTGGATCACGTTATGCGGATCGACGATCACGGTCGCGCGCAGGGCGACGCCTTCGTCCAGATCGCGCACGCCGATGCCATCGACCAGCGAGCCGTTCGTATCGCCGAACATCCACATGTCGAGGTTGTTCAGGTCCTTGTGCTCGCGGCGCCATGCCAGCTTGCAGAATTCGTTGTCGGTGCTGCCGCCGAGGATCACCGCGTCGCGGTCTTCCAGTTCCGGCTTCAGCTTGGAGTATTCGACGATTTCCGTCGGACACACGAATGTGAAATCTTTCGGCCAGAAGAACAGCACTTTCCATTTACCTTCAAAACTATCCTGCGTGATGGTTTCAAAAGCGGACTCGCCGTTCTCTTCGTGTTTCATGAATTTGGGTTTTACGCCTGCGACAGAAAATTCAGGCAGTTTATCACCGATGCCGAGCATGGTTCGTCTCCTCTGGGGTTGGGTGGGGGTGGGTTGAAACTGCCCCCACCATGCCCCGGCACGATCCGGAAATCCAATCGGAATTTTCTTGATATTTAATAGGAATTATCTATTATTTAATCCATAAATAAAAAGGAAAATCCGATGAATACCCCGACCTTGCGCCAACTCCAGTATTTTCTGGCGGTTGCGGATCACCTCTCATTCCATAAAGCCGCCGAAATCTGCCACGTCACCCAGCCCACCCTGAGCGAAGGCCTCAAAAGCCTTGAGGGTTTACTGGGGACAAAACTGTTCGAGCGCACCAAGCGCAACGTCACCCTGACGGAAACCGGCGCTGAACTGGTCCTGCCCGCGCGCGATATCGTGATTCGCGCGGAAGATTTCGTGCAGATGGCCCGCGCCCGCAAGGAACCCTTCACCGGCAAACTCACGCTCGGCATCATTCCCACCATCGCGCCTTACCTGCTCCCCGCGCTGCTGCCCGCCCTGCAACAGAAATTCCCGCAGCTTGAACTGCAACTGAAAGAAGACGTCACCGCGCAACTGCTCGCCGCGCTGGAACGGCGCGCCGTCGATGTCGTGCTGATGGCCTTCCCCTACGACACGCCCGGCATCAGGCAGATGAAACTATGGTCGGAACCGTTCGTCATCGCCATGCCCGGCGACAAGACCGTGATGGAAACCCACGCCACGATCGGCGACCTCTCGAAGCATAACATCATGCTGCTGGAAGACGGCCATTGCCTGCGCGATCACGCCCTCGCCGCCTGCCGCCTGCAACCGAGCAGCCAGCGCAAAACCTTCGGCGCCACCAGCCTGACCACCCTCATCCAGATGGTGCAGCACGGTTACGGCGCCACACTGCTGCCCGCGATGGCCGTGGACCCGCAAACCCTGCCGCGCGGCGTCACGATCCAGCGCTTCTCCAACCCCCAACCCAGCCGCCAGATCGGCCTGTGCTGGCGGCAAGGCAACCCGCGCGAAAAGGAATTCCGCCAGCTGGGTGAAATGATTGCCAAAACGCACGGAGAGCGCTAAAACATGGGCATGATCTGGACCGTCTGCGCCCTTTACCGTTTTGTGAGCATCCCGAACGCTGAGAAAATGCGTCCGGCGGTGAAGCAGTTCCTGACCGAAAACGGCGTCTGCGGCACCATCCTGCTGGCGCTGGAAGGCATTAACGGCACCATCGGCGCGCCTGATGAAGCCACCATGGCGAAAGTCATCGCCTTCCTCGATGAGAATTTCGGCGTCAACCAGGGCGAGATCAAATATTCCATCGCCAGTGACAAGCCGTTCGAGCGCATGAAGGTGCATTTCAAGAAAGAAATCGTCACCATGAAAGCGCCGCAAGCCGACCCGGCCCGGCAAGTCGGCCAGTATGTCAGCGCGCGGGAATGGAACGATCTGATCGGCGACCCCGAAGTGGTGCTGATCGACACGCGCAACCATTTCGAGGTGAAGATGGGCCGGTTCGAAGGCGCCGTCGATCCCATGACCACCATCTTCAGCGAATTCCCCCAATTCGTGAAAGAACATCTCGACCCCGCCAAACATAAGAAAATCGCCATGTACTGCACCGGCGGCATCCGTTGCGAAAAAGCGTCTTCCTATATGAAGGCACAGGGATTCGAGAACGTGTATCACCTGAAGGGCGGCATCCTGAAATATCTGGAAGAGGTCGCGCCGGACCAAAGCAAATGGGAAGGCTCCTGCTTCGTCTTCGACCGCCGCGTCGCCTTGACCCACGGCCTGAAAGAGACAGGCGACGCGCCTGTTACCTCGGACGCCCGCGCCCGCACAGGCCGGACGAACTGGTAATCCAGCCTCAAGGTTCATTAACGATTGATTTTTAACAACACAGCATACACGCCGATCGCAGTGCGATCCTGCCAATACCGTCATCCCGAGCGCAGCCGAGGGATC
>CAKTCH010000039.1 GCA_934538895.1 uncultured Alphaproteobacteria bacterium | reverse complement strand
GATATTGATCTTCCATTCACGGTTCCATTTCTTCATTCTCTTTTCCCGGAGAATTGCATTTTCGGGGTCGTCATAAACTTCGTAATAGACAAGCTTGTGGACGTCGTATTTCTCGGTAAAGCCTTTAACGGCTTTCGTCTTGTGTTCCCATATGCGCTTTTTTAAGTCCGATGTTATGCCGACATACAACGTTCCCGCGGTCTGGCTGGCGAGAATGTATACAAAATATTGTTTCATTTCTCACCATTGAATGGATTCCCGCCTGCGCGGGAATGGCATTACCTTAGATAATCAAGTACGGCGTTTCAGCACGTAGTCGGCCAAATCTTCCAGCATTTCGGCGCGGCCCTGAAAAATCGCCAGATGGCGTTTGGCCTGCGCCACCAGCATTTCGGCGCGCTGGCGGGCCTGTTCCTTGCCCATCGTCGAAACGAAAGTGGATTTTCCGGCCTGATCGTCCTTGCCGGTGTCTTTGCCCAGTACCGTCACGTTGGATTCCACGTCGAGAATATCGTCGGTGACCTGGAAGGCGAGGCCGAGATCGTTGGCGTAGTTCAGCAGGGCCTTGCGCTGCGGCTCACCGGCTTTGCCGAGGATCGCGCCCGCTTCGCAGGCGAAGGACATCAGCTTGCCTGTCTTCATGCGTTGCAGGCGGCTGATGGTGCCGAGGTCGAAGGATTCTTTTTCGCCGATAATGTCGAGCATCTGTCCGCCGCACAGACCATGACCGCCTGATGCCGCCGCGAGACAGGCGACCAATTCGATACGCACGCGCGGGTCTTCGTGGGTTTCGGAATCGGCCAGAATTTCAAAAGCCTGGGCCAGCAGCGCGTCGCCCGCGAGGATAGCGGTTGCTTCGTCAAAAGCCTTGTGCGTCGAGGGTTTGCCACGGCGTAAATCGGCGTTGTCCATCGCGGGCAGATCGTCATGGATCAGAGAATAGCAGTGCACGAATTCAACGGCGGCAGCCACGCGGCGCGAGCGTTTCGGGTCAACGTTAAACAGCTTGGCGCATTGCATGACGAGGAAGGGGCGCAGGCGCTTGCCGCCGTTCAGCGTGCCGTAGCGCATGGCTTCGAACAGGGGCGCCTCCGGCAGGTCGGTCTCGGGCAACAGGCGCGCGATGGTTTTGTTCAGCGCCTCTACCGTTTCATTCAGTTGTTCCTGAAGGCTGATACTGGCTTCGCGTGATGAAGGGGCCATAAAGCTTACTCCTGTTCTTCAAACGGTTTGACGGCGACGGCGCCGTCAGAGTTCACGGTGATTTTTTCGATCTTGGCCTGCGCCTCGCGCAGTTTCTTTTCGCAATGGGTGCGCAGGGCTACGCCGCGCTCATAGGCGCTGATGGATTCTTCAAGGCTGGTTTTTCCGGTTTCGAGATCGCGGACGATGGTTTCCAGTTCCGCCAGCGCGGTTTCGAAATTCATGGTTTCAACGGTGGCCTGAGATTTCGTCATGCGTTTTATCCGGATTCCTGATGTGATTAAGCCGCTGCACTCTATGGCAAAAATGCATTGATCTCAAGTGTTTCAAAGGCTTAACCCCTCGTTGTTGCACAGCGAAAGAGCTATGCGCGTCGCTGGGGGCAGGTTTTCTGACAAAGCAAAACGGAACAGGGCCGTTTGCGCGTACAATTAAAGTAAGAATTATGACTATAACGGGAGGTAAAGCCATGCAGAATCAACAGAATCAGGATGAGATCGCCATTCACACCGATCCGCTGGCCCGCCGCGTATCCCGCGACCGTCTGGCGCAACGTGAACGTGAGATCAGCCGAATCCTCAGTGCGCGCCCGCGTTTGCGCCGTCTTTCGACGACCGCGACACGTCATTAGCTCATCAAACTCCTGAGGTGTGAGGCCACACCTTCGCTGAGGGCGGGCAAGTTGTAGCCACCTTCCAGCACGGATACGATTTTCCCGCCGCAGCATTCGTTGGCGATTTTCACGAGTTCTGCCGTGCCCCACCCGAAATCTTCCGTTTCCAGTTCTATCTGGGCGAGGGGGTCGTCCTTGTGCGCGTCGAATCCTGCCGAGATCATCAGAAGATCGGGTTTGAAAGTACGAAGGGCGGGCAGGATTTGACGATCGTATATTTCACGGAAACGGATCGATCCATCGCCCGCACTCATGGGAATATTGAGGATGCGGCCTTCGATATTATTCTCGATCAAGCCCGTGCCGGGATATAGCGGCCATTGATGGGTGGAGGCATAAAAAATGTTTTCATGCCTCCGCGCCATCGCGTCGGAGCCGTTGCCATGATGCACATCGAAATCGACGATGGCGATTTTTTGCAAGCCGCGCGATTGTGCGTGCAACGCGCCGATCATGATGTTGTTGAACAGGCAAAAGCCTTCCGCATGATCGGGGAAGGCATGGTGTCCGGGCGGGCGCACGCCGCAAAAGGCGCGCCGGGTTTTTCCGGCTATAACGTCTTCGACCGCCTGGCATACGGCACCGGCGGCGGTGAGCGCTGCGCTTAAAGACCCCGGCGAAAGGACGGTATCGCCGTCGATATGCACCTGTCCGCGCTCGGGAATCGATTCTTCCAGACGATCGATATAACGTGGATCATGGGCGCGTTTTATCCATTTCAGGGGTGCTTCACTGGGTGCGATTTGCGGTAAAATGTTGAAGGGTGCTTGCTCCAGCAAGGATAAAACGGTTTCCAGCCGTGCGGCGCTTTCCGGGTGGTTTGTCCCGGTCTGGTGTTCCAGCCCTTCGCGGGGTATATATAGGGTCAGAGCATTCATGGTGTATTCCTTATAAATGAACCACAGCACCCATACAAATGTCGAATATCTGGCCCAACGGCTGCTGCAACGCTGGGTTCCGAAATGGTATGAAGCCTTTCCCGATCCGGCCACGGGCGGTTTTTATGAAAGGCTGGGCAAAGGGTTCAAGCCGCGTCTGGTGGGAAATCGGCGTTTGCTGACGCAGTGCCGCCAACTGGCGATTTACAGTCATGCACAGACGACGGGGCTTATCCGTTTCGAACCCGCTTTGACGGCGTTCTACGAAACGATGGTGCGGAAATATCATGTACCGGAAACGGGAGGGTGGCGTTTTAGCCTTGGCGATGACGGATTGCCGGCGGATAACACTTACGATCTTTATTCGCTGACGTTCGTGATTTTCAGCCTGTCGCATTATTATCGCGCGACGCGGGACATACGCGCGAAAGAACATGCCGATGCGGCGCGGGCGTTCATCGCGCAGCATTTTACGTTACCCGGCAGACCCGGCTATGCCGAAGCGCTGGACGAGCATTTAAAACCGATCAACCGCCAGCGCCGCCAGAATCCACATATGCACCTGCTGGAGGCAAGCCTGTTCGCCGAGGATACGTGGGAGAAGGATGCGGGGGCGGACCGGCTATATGGCAAGATGTCCGATCATCTGGTCGATCTTTTTTACCAGCATTTCTTCGTGCCGGAAAAAAACATGTTATGCGAGTTTTTTACCGAAGACCTGACGCCCGATCCCGGTATCGGCCACCGCGTCGAACCCGGCCATTATTTTGAATGGGTGTGGTTGCTGAAGAAACATGCGGTACTGCGCGGCGATGCCGGGCGTCATGACGATGTTTGCGTGCAGTTGCTGACATGGGCTAACAGGCACGGCTGGGACAAGGTATATGGCGGCATTTTCGATGTGCTGACGCCCGAAGGCGTGGTGCTGACGGATACCAAGCGTATCTGGCCGTTTGCCGAAGCGTTGAAAGCCAACGCCCTGATGATCGACGCCGTGGCGGATCGCGATGCCGTCAAGGCGCGCATGAACGAGATGCTGAACGTTTTCCGCGATCGTTACATGCAGGAACGCGGGTTCTGGGTAGAGTGGCTTAATCGTGATCTCTCCCCCGCCACCGATTACATGCCCGGTACTACGCCCTATCACGTTTATTTCGGTATCATGGAAACGCGCGCGGCTATCCATGCGCGCGGCGAAACCGTTTCCCTGCGTTCGGGAATCGGCGTGCGCCTTTATACATGGCGGCGCGGATTGTCTTGCGGGTTCCGCCGTATGAAGCGCAAGCTGCGGCTTGCCGCTTAATCCGAAACATCATCGCCATGTTTGCAATGACGGGACAGGGTTTACTGTTTCTTTTCGACCGAGCCGTCGGGCTTGATGCGGATGATCTGCGTAGGCGGCGGCGCATACGGATTGACAGCGGCGGGCGTTGCTGCCGGGGCCGTGCCTTCGGCCGCCGGTTCCTGCGCGGCGGAGTCTGCCGGATTCGGCGCGGTTTGCGCCGGCGTCACGGTTTCAGAAACGGGCTTGGGCGATTCCTGAATCACTTCGCCGCTGGTCGGCGCGGCTGACATGCTGCCGTCTGTCGTAGTCGGTACAGGCGCGGGCGGCGTTACCGGCGTTTGTGCAGCTACGGGCGTTGCCACGGGGGCGGGAACGGTTGCCGGGACTGCTGCCGGCGCGGCGGCGATAGGTGTCGCGACAACCGGCGTCGCCGGCACTGCTTTCACTTCCGGATATACGGGTGTGGCTTTGGCTTCCGGCGCCATGTTATAGGCTGCGGTTTCCGGCGCGGGCTGGGAGGCCATCATGCGCGCATAGTTCAGTTCGTCTTCCGTAAGCTGAAAGCCGATCAGGATTTCATACTGGCCCGGCTTCGCGTCTTCGCGCAGAGGAATGACCTGGCGGGTTTTTTCCTGTTGCGTGATGGCGGTTTCTCCGGCGTCATAACGGATGGTCGCGGCAAATACTTCCTTGGAAAGGATTTCCCCCGTCGGCGTTGTGACGGCGATGAAGTAAGGGTAGGCGAAGCTGCGGCTTTGCGCCTGCCACTCCGCTGCTTGCGGGCCGAGATAACCGTCAAAGCGCAAGCTGATATCCACGGCCACGGTTTTATCGGTCACCGCGCATTTCGTATCCAGACCTGTCATGGCGACGCTGGAAATTTTCTCGCCCGGTGTCGGGGCGGACGGGATTTCGAACTGGGTCAGGCTTTTCAGATCTTCGACGACGGCCACCTGCGGGCAGCCATCCGTTTTGGCCATCACGAGGCCTTCCTGCGCTTCCACTTTGTCGTCGCCATAGAACGGCACATCGATCGCGGTGATCGTGTCGCCGGCTTTTTTCATGGTTTCGCAGGCCGTCAGCGACAGTGCCGCGACGGAAACAGTGCCCAGATAAACGATATTGCGTATTACGCGCATGGAAGCCTCGCCGGAATTGCCTGAAAATTGAATGGGATGACCATAAAATAGGCGGCCATTCCGCGCAAGGGCCATCCTGCGCGAAAGGCTGGCTTTTCCCCGGCTTCTGCCTTATATAAAGGGCATGGAAAAACAAGACCTTACCATTCTCCTGGCGGCGCCGCGGGGCTTTTGCGCCGGGGTCGACCGCGCTATCCAGATCGTTGAACTGGCGCTGGCGAAGTACGGCGCGCCTGTGTATGTCCGGCATGAGATTGTCCATAATCGCTATGTCGTCGATGGCCTGAAAGCAAAGGGCGCGGTGTTCGTTGAGGAACTGGACGAGATTCCCGATGACGGGCGCCCGGTGATTTTCTCGGCGCATGGCGTGCCGAAGACTGTGCCGGATACCGCGAAAGCGCGTGAAATGTTTTTCATCGACGCGACATGCCCGCTGGTCAGCAAAGTGCATCGCGAGGCTGAGCGCCATTTTAAGAATGGCCGCCAGATCGTGCTGATCGGGCATAACGGGCATCCGGAAGTGATCGGCACGATGGGGCAATTGCCGCCCGGCGCGGTGGTTTTGATTGAAACGGTGGAAGATGTCGCGGCGCTTGGCGTTGCCGATGAAAATAATCTGGCCTATTGCACACAGACGACTTTGTCTGTGGATGATACGGCAGCTGTGGTCGAGGCGTTGAAACAGCGTTTCCCGCACATCGAAGGCCCGCATAAGGAAGATATTTGTTATGCCACAACCAACCGTCAGGCGGCGGTGAAAGCGATTGCAGAAAAATGCGAGGCGTTCATGGTGATCGGCGCGCCGAACTCTTCCAATTCCAACCGTCTGGTCGAGGTAGCGAAGAACCATGGCTGCGACAAGGCGCTACTGGTGCAGCGTGCGTCAGACATCGATTGGCAATGGTTCGCGGGTGTGAAGGTACTGGGTTTAAGCGCGGGCGCTTCCGCGCCGGACGTACTGATCGACGAAGTGATCGATGCGGCCAGGGCGCGTTTCAACGTCAAGGTCGAAGAGATCCGTATCGTCGATGAGAACGTGACCTTCAAAGTGCCGGGCGTTCTGACGGCGGCTTAAGATTTCTTGTCGTGACGAAGGTGTACAGAAAAGCATCATTCCAACTTATCAAAATATTCATTAATATATTGTAATAAAATGAAAAAATGTGCCACCAGACTTTTCAAGGATTTGGTAACCATCCAGAATTCGAACATCTGTATTTATCCACATTCTATGTCCAAAGGCTGCTCATCGGGACAGCCCACAGGCCGTCACCGAATGAGGCCACATGCTCACCGGTATAAAGAACAATACCTATGAAATCTCTTTTTCCCGCTATGTTATTGCGGAACCAGATAAGGTGCTTGAATGCAGATTTATCAATGACAGAAGCGGCTTTGACTTCAATACCGAGAATAGCGCCATCTTCGCGCTCGACGATAAAATCCACCTCGCGTTTATCGCCATCTCGATAATGGGTCAATTCATAATCGCTCTTATGAACATCCAGATGTGCTGACAGCTGATTGAACACAAACGTCTCCAGCAGCTTTCCATTCATATCCCCGTCCATGCGCACGCGCTGGAACCGCCAGCGCAGTAATGCTGCCATCATGCCCGTATCCGTCATGAACAGCTTGTCTTGTCCACTGACACGGGCATAATCTGTCTTGTGCCACGCAGGGATACGCTCAACTATATACAAAGCCTCCAGAGCGTTGATGTAACTTTCAATCGTCGGACGTGTGATCGAAAGACCTGTGCCGATAGAATTAATGTTCATGAATTTTGACGACCAGGCCGCCAGAGCCGTGATCAGCTTTTCCATGCCTGCCTTGCGCCTTATCAGTGTGATGTCCTTCAGGTCACGCTCCAGCAGGGCGTTGATGTAATCCTTGTGCCAGCCCCGCCAGTCTTTTTCATCATCAAAGCCGCGTGCTTCTGGATATCCGCCGCGAAAGGCTTCGGACAAATACATATCTTTATCCCAGGATGCATCCAGGGCATCACCCGCGGCGCTCATGCCTGCTCGAAAAGGTTGCCTGGCCTTGAATTCTTGCCGGAACGCGCGTTCCAGAAAATGAGGCCGTGTGCCGTATATCTCCCCCAGCGCCAGCGGGCGCAGGCGAATCTTGCTCACCCGTCCGGCCAGCGATTCCGTAACGCCAGGGAGTGATTGAATATCGGCCGAACCAGTCAGCAAGAAACGGCCAAGTTTTTGGTTTTCATCAACGTCTTTCTTGATGGCCGGCAGCAAGATGGGCGCACGCTGTATCTCATCGATGATCATCAGCTCATTTTCATGCCGTATAAAACCTTTAGGGTCATTCAAAGCGGCATTTAAAAGCAGGGAATCATCTAAGGTATAATAAAGCGCACTTGGGCGTTTGAAGTCTTTGACGAGGGTGGTTTTCCCGCATTGGCGCGGTCCGGCCAAAATAACTACGCGGCGTTTGGTCAGGGCTTTTTTGATCGTCTCTTCTTGCCAGCGGGCATAGGGTTTTCGCATCGGAATTCTTTCACTATATGTTCCAATATTTTATAATTAGAAAACTCAAAAAAATCAAAATATAAATTCGTAAAAAGTATAAATATATAATCGTAAAAAATATATTTTTGATATAAATTATCTGAGATATTTTATTCTAACTAATTGATATATAATTATAAATATGTATGAAGACAAAATAGTTAATCATGATACCCGAAAGGGTGGTGAAAGGCTGAGCCGCCTTTTCTAGGGCTTCAGATCCTGCCCCGATAATTGCGCCATATAAGCGACGAAGTCGGCGTCTTCGCCTTCCATCAAGCGGGGCAGGGCGGCCTGGAAGTTCGGTTTTCTCAGCCAGTCTTTAATATAGTCCACCCATGAGTTCCACATGCGCTTATATTCCGGGTCGTCTTCGCCGTAGAGCAGGATGAAGCTGCGCTCGAAAAGTGACACCACCATTTCGTACAGGATGTATTGGCGGCGGGCGTCTTCAGGGTCGAAGATCGGATTGCTGTGCAGGTCGAGTTCGGGGAATTCGAAAAGCTTATCCTGAATCTCTGTGTAGTGGCCCATCAGTTTGTCGTAAATTTCCTGCTGCTCGATGCGGCGTTCCTTGCGTTCCTGATGGATGAACACCATGATGGCGAAAGGAATGCCGAATACCGTGGCGATATAACTGCCCAGTTCCATCCACTGAATAAATGACGTGATGCCTAACATGCGCTTATCCTGCCATAATAATCTCCGGTTGTCATCCCAGGCGCAGCCGGAGGTGGCGGATTCAGGAAAATCCTGACTTGACCCTTACCGGATTCATATCCTCTAATAGCGCATGGCTGTTTTTACTCCTCTTACCGAAGCGCAGGTGCGCCATATTCTCGCCGATTACGATGCCGGTGATTATGAGTCGCATGTGGGCATTCTCGAAGGGATACAGAATTCCAATTTTCATGTCCGGACGCACAAGGGTGCGCATTTGATTCTGACGGTCTATGAGCAACGCACGAGCGCCGATGCCCTGCCTTTTTTCTTTGCCTATACCGATCATCTGGCGAACAAGGGCATTCCCTGTCCGGGGCCGATTCTGAACAAGCGGAACGAATCGTCGATAATCGTGGCGGGGAAGCCCGCGGCCTTGTTTCCTTATCTGGAGGGGGCGTGCCTGAATCCGGCGGCGTTAAAGCCCGTGCATTGCGAAGATTTAGGCGGATTCGTCGCCCGGATGCATCTGGCCGCAGCCGATTTTACGTTGGTACGCGATAATCCGCTTTCGCTGGCGGGGTGGGGCGCGCTCGCCGATAAGACGCGCGCTAAGGCCGATGGCGTGCAAGCCGGGCTGGCACGGCTGATTGATGACGAACTGGCTTATCTTGCACAGTACTGGCCGCGGAATCTGCCGCATGGGGCCATTCATGCCGATATTTTTCCCGATAACGTTTTTTTCCGCGACGACCGTGTGAGCGCCATTATCGATTTTTATTATGCGGCCACCGATATGCTGGCCTATGATCTTGCCATCGTCATCAACGCGTGGTGTTTCGATCAGGATTACAAATTCCGGCCTGATTATTGCCGCGCGCTTATGAACGGCTATGAATCGGTTCGCTCCCTTTCCCTTGCGGAGAAAAGCGCCATGCCGGTTCTACTGCGCGGGGCTTCTATGCGTTTTCTGATGACGCGCCTTCATGACCGGGTGTTTCACGATTCGCGCAGCTTCGTGAAACCGCACGATCCTCTGGCCTATGTCGCGCGCCTTAAATATCACCAGCATGAAAGCCTGCCTGTACTGACATGAACGAAACCTTGAAGCATGTAGAGATTTATACCGACGGCGCTTGCAGCGGGAATCCGGGGCCGGGTGGCTGGGGCACGATCCTGCGCTGGAACGGGCATGAGAAAGAGCTTTCCGGCGGCGAGCGTGAAACCACCAATAACCGCATGGAATTGATGGCGGTGATCAAAGGTCTTGAAGCCTTGTCACGCCGCTGCCGCGTCGATCTTTATACTGATAGCCAATATGTGCAAAAGGGCGTCACCGAATGGATGGCGGGCTGGAAGCGCAAAGGCTGGCCCGACCGGATCAAAAATCAGGACCTTTGGCAGGCGCTGGACGCACAGTTAGCCAGGCACGATGTCAAAATGCACTGGGTACGCGGCCATGACGGCCACCCCGAGAATGAGCGGGCCGATGCCTTGGCCCGTGCCGGCGTTCCCAAAAGGTGAAGGGCAAGAAGCTTTTTTCTTGAAGTTTTCCGTAATTTATAACAATGTTTTATACCATGAGCAAAGAAGTCAGGGTATCCCGCAACTTGGCTAACGAATTCGCCGCGCGCCGTTTGCGTGAATCCGGCGCGCAACTGCTGTCCTGCGCCGCCAATATGCACGATCTGCGTCCGGCGGTTGACGGTAT
>CAKTCH010000038.1 GCA_934538895.1 uncultured Alphaproteobacteria bacterium | reverse complement strand
CCCCGCATAAAGCGGGGAATGACGAAAATGCTGGATTTTAAGGGCTTGGACTCAATTATAATGGGTCCGCACCCTAGCCATTTGGTCCCGCAGTGTGGCGGAATGGGTTCGTGTTAAAACGTTCAGGCTCTCTTGACTATCTTTTATCGCGCGGCGGGTCGCTTCCGTCATCCGGGCGCCCGGATGTAATATCTGTCCCCTCTGAAAGTATCGCCCATTATATCTTTACATAATTTCATGATACTGCATACGCGGCGCTGATTTTTTGCGGCGCAATGACGGTGAAGGGTTTAGATTTCCGTGGTTTGGCCATAGAATAATCCACAGAACTCACCCGTACATCCCTGACTCGTACATAACTTCCGGAGGTTTATCACATGGTATCTTTCTCTCCCCGCAAATTCCTGCTGTTGGGCACGGTTGCCGTTATTGGTCTGGGTACCGGGCAAGCGCAGGCTGCCGGTTTTTACATTCAGGAACAATCCGTGCGCGGCCTGGGCGCGGCTTTCTCAGGCTCAGCTTCCAACCTGCAGGACCCCAGCACGATCTTTTTCAACCCGGCGGGCATGACGCAGTTGCAGGGTACGCAGGCGCAGGCCGCCGTCAACCTGCTGATCCCGAACGCCGACGTCGACAATAACGGCACGACCGCCCCCGTGGGCATCCCGGCAGGCGTGGGCGGCGACAGCGGCAACCCGTACGATCCGACGCCGGTGCCGAACGGTTTCCTGTCTCACCAGTTCAATGACAAATTGTGGTTCGGCATCGGCGTGACCGCGCCGTTCGGCCTGGGCAGCGATTACGGCGATACATGGTTTGGCCGTTTCGATTCGACCAAGACGGAGCTGGCGGTCATCGATATCCAGCCCACCGTCGCTTATGAAATCGCGCCGTGGGCCTCTATCGGCGTGGGCGTCAATATCCAGCATTCCGATGCCGATTTGCGCAACAGCGTGAATCTGGCGGCGCTGGCGCTGGGCGAAGGCCGCAACAAACTGACCGGCGACGACTGGGGCTTCGGTTATTCCGTCGGGATGCAGCTCAAACCGTTCGACGGCACGACCATCGGCCTGAATTATAAATCCGAAGTCCATCACGAGCTGGACGGCAAGATCGAGATCAACACGCTGGCGGGCGCGCCCGTCGCGGCGCTCAGCTCGAACGGCAAGGCCAAGCTGGTGACGCCGGATCACGCCACGATCGGCATCGCGCAAAAACTGAACGACCGCTGGACCGTGCAGGGTCAGGCGACATGGTTCGGCTGGAATAACTTCGACCACATCTCCGCTTACCGCGATAACGGCGCGCTGGCGTCGCGCGTCGATCAGAATTACCAGACCACCTGGGCGTTCGCCGTGGGCGCGGAATATGTGGCCAGCGATTCATGGACGCTGCGCGGCGGGGTGCAGTTCGATGAAACCCCGACGACGGACGAGTACCGCACGACCCGCACGCCGGACGGCGACCGCATCTGGGCTTCGCTGGGCGCGACGTATAGCATCGCTCCGCAATGGGATCTGGACATGGCCGCGACCTATATCGACGTCGATGAAGGCACGATCAACGTCAGCCGCGCGCCCGCCAACCCGCTGACGGGCGCCGGTGCCGGTCAGTTGCGCGCGAAGACCGAGGGCGATGTCGGCATCTTCGCTTTGGGCGTCACGTATAAATTCTAATCCGGCAAGGGATCAGGAAAAATGCCCGCCATATAGCGGGCGTTTTTTTATTTTTGTGTAGCAAGTTACCGTCATTGCGAGCGCAGCGAAGCAATCCAGGGATTTTCAAAGCCAGATAAATTTCTGGATTGCTTCGTCGCTATGCTCCTCGCAATGACGGGCAATATTATGCTGTTACGGTGCGCAGCGCTTCTTCCGCCCGTTGCCATTCCCGTACATGATCGGGCATGGGCGGGCTGACGTGCGGGATATTCAGTATCTCGAGGATTTCGCGCGTCGGCACGGTTTCTTTCCTGATGCTGCTGTAAAAGCTGCCCTTCACCAGCCCGATCGCCGCCACGGCCCCATCCTTCGCGCCGCCGCGCATTACGAAACGCTGTTCCATATAAACCCATTTATCATCCCAGCAGAGCACGCGAGTCTCCAGCGTATATTTCCGGAACGGTTTCAGCGGCAGACGCCAGCGCACCTGCGCCGCCGCCAGCACGGGCATGGCCTTTTGCCTCATCATATATTTCAAGATGCCGGTGCGCAGGACCAGATCGAAGCGCCCGAGATCCATGATGGTAAGGTAACGCCCGTTATTCATGTGGATGTTGGTATCGAGATCGTTCGGCAGGACGATAAAGCCGACCGTCGCGGGCCGCAGCAGATCGGTGATGCGGGGCCGGAAGAACGAGAGGATATAAACCCAGAGGGTGCGGAAAAAGAGGCTCATGGACAAACAGGTATATCACGGCGGGGCCTCTGTCCAGACGCGAGGCGCAAGGGCTTGATCCGGCTTGCTATCAATCCTCGAGAATGGCGTTCAGCTTCATCGCGAGGCCCATGGAGCCGCGCACTTTCATCTTGCCCATCATGAAGGCCAGCGAGGGGTCCTGACGGCCTTCGAGGATCGCTTCGAAGGTTTCGAGCTTGCATTCAAACGTCGTATCGGCTTCGCCGTCTTCGTCGCTGATGACGGGCGGCGATTGCGTGGCATCGACATAGATGCGGCCCTGATCGCCGAAGTCGAATTTGACCCTGGCCGACAATCCCGCCGCGCGGGACATTTTGGAACGTATTTTTTCTGTGACCGATTCGATGCTCATGGATGGATTATATCATTGCCGGACGTGCGAAACCACCCGGCAATGCTGACGCGTTCGCGGGCGGGCGGCAATACTTCATGGGGGATATCCTCACTCATGAAACAGGCCAGCGTGCCCTGCCGCGGCAGCACGCGCCCGATTTCGCGGTCCTGATCGCCGGGGTCATACAAAACCAGATGCCCCCGGTCCGATTCCCGCCAGCCCTGCGTCAGGTACAGCACCGTCGAGACGATGCGGTTGCGCTTCCCCTTGAAGGAATCGAGGTGCTTTTTATAAAAACCGCCCGCCTGATAGGCGGCGTAATGCGCTTCATATGTATTCAAACCCAAATAAAGCGCGCGGTTCAGGTGCAGGCGCAAGGCTTCCATGCGGGCGAGGCATTCCGTCTGCGTTGTCGTTTCGCCAGTGAGCCAGCAGGTCTGGTCGGTGCGGATATCGCCGGCAAGAGTACGGTCGTCCCCGCGCCCGACGGCAGCCTGATTCACCCCGCCGCGGTGCTGGCACATCCTGAAATCGGCAGTCAATGATTCACATAATGCAGGATTCAGAAAATTTTCCTGTTTGAACCAGCCCGCAGCCGTCAGGGCATCGATCTGTTTATCTTCCAGAACATCCATTCAGAAACCGGAAGCTTGCAGTTCCATCAGGCTGTCGGCCCCGGCCATGGCTTTTCTGAAATGGGCTTCGGTATCGGGGAGCATCCGCGCGAAATAGAAACGCGCGGTCTTGATCTTGCTGTCGTAGAATTCGTCGCGGCCATCGGCGCCCGACTCCATTTTCTCCAACGCGGTTTTCGCCATCAGCGCCCACATATAACCGACCGCCACCAGCGCGAACATGCGCAGGTAATCGGAAGAGGCCGCGCCGGCTTCGTTGGGGTCTTTCAACCCCTTCATGGCGACGCCGGCGGTGAGCTGCTGGAGCTTGGCCACGGATTTCGCCAGCGGGAAGATGAATTCGCCCATGCGCGGGTCTTCCTGGTTCTGCTCGATGAAGGCGGTGACCGGGTGGAAGAAACGGCGCAGCAGGCGGCCATAGCCCTCGCCCATCTTGCGGCCCACGAGGTCGAGCGCCTGAATGCCGTTGGTGCCTTCGTAAATCATGGCGATGCGGGCGTCGCGCGCATACTGTTCGACGCCGTAATCCCAGATATAGCCGTGGCCGCCATGGATCTGCATCGCGGTGGAGGCGACTTCGAAGCCCATATCGGTCTGGTAGGATTTGATGATCGGGGTCATCAGCGCCACGAGATCGTCCGCCGCCTGACGCACGTTCGCGTCCGGATGTTTTTCCGCCAGATCGAGGTGATAACCCACCCAGTAAGACAATGCGCGGGCGCCTTCGGTGAACGCTTTGGAGGTCAGCAGCATCCGGCGCACGTCGGGATGGACGATGATCGGGTCCGCCGGTTTTTCCGGCGCTTTCGCGCCGTCGAGCGCGCGCATCTGTAAACGGTCCCTGGCGTAGTTCAGGCCGTTCTGCAGAGCGACTTCGGCGATGCCGAGGCCCTGCATGGCGACGCCGAGGCGGGCGGCGTTCATCATCGTGAACATGGCTTTCAGGCCTTTATGGGGCTCACCGACCAGCCAGCCTTGCGCACCATCGAAATTCATCACGCAGGTAGAGGACGCCTTGATACCCATTTTATGCTCGATGGAGCCGCACATCACACCGTTGCGCGCGCCCGGTTTCAACTGGCCACCTTCTTCCTTCGGCAGGAATTTCGGCACGACGAAGAGCGAGATGCCGCGCGAACCTTCGGGCGCGTCGGGCAGTTTCGCCAGCACGAGGTGAATGATGTTATCGGTCAGGTCGTGCTCGCCCGCGGAGATGAAAATCTTGGTGCCGCTGATTTTATAGGAACCGTCGCCGCCGGGAACGGCTTTCGTTTTAATCAGGCCGAGGTCGGTGCCGCAATGCGGTTCGGTGAGGCACATCGTGCCCGACCATTCGCCGCTGACGATTTTGGGCAGGTAGGTATCTTTTTGTTCCGGCGTGCCGTGCAGATAGATCGCGCGGTAAGCCCCTTCCGAAAGGCCCGGATACATGCCAAACGACATGTTGGCGGAGCAGATCATTTCCTGCAGCACGCAATTGACCATGTGCGGCATCCCCATGCCGCCATATCGCGGGTCGGCGCCGAGGCCCGGCCAGCCGCCCTGGCAGAACGTTTTATAAGCGTCCCTGAAACCCTTCGGCGTGCGGACGACACCATTTTCAAAGTGACAGCCCTCGGCGTCGCCGGACTGGTTCAGCGGGAACAGGACCTGCTCGCAGATTTTGGCCCCTTCCTCGACGATCTGGTCGATCAGGTCGGGGGTGGCTTCCTCGTAGCCCGGCAGACTGGAAAGCTTTTCCGCTTCCAGAACTTCATGCAAGACGAAGCGGATATTTTCGAGGGGGGTTTTGTAGGATGGCATGGTCTTTCAAGGCTCCTTAGGACGTGATCCGGTTCATATAATATAGCGTGGAATGCTGGATAAAACACAGGCGGGTGCGTATTTTTCTTTTTAAAACCAAGGGCTTGAACCCTTTAATACTTAAGATATTCGTTGCCGCGCGAAAAGGGCTTGCCTCGAACATTAGAACATAATAATATAGAGATGTAAGCGTAATTACTGTCTCTCCAAAGAATTCAGGTACAGGCCATTCCCCTTCCAGGTCTGTGCCTGTTTTTTTTGCCTATTTTTCATCGATCATGGTTTTGATGTTGTCGGCGATGCGGGTCTTGTCGAAGCTTTTGATCTGTTCTTCGGCTTTTTTCATCGCCGAACCTTCCTGTTCGCGCAGGATCGCCGCCATTTTCTGGATGGTGTCGTCACCCAGGCGCGCGCGGGCGCCCCGGACATTCTCCATGGCCTGAGCGCGGATCGCCGCCGATTTTTCGGCCTGCGCCTTTTCCTTGCGTTTCTTGAAGAAATCGAACATCGCGCCCCCCTTAGTTACGTAACGGCTTGCCGGTGGAAAGCATATGTTCGATACGCGCCATCGTGCCTTCGTTACGCACGAGTTTCAGGAATTCGCGTACTTCGAGCTTCAATATATCGTCTTCCGAAACCGGATTGGTCCAATCGGCTTTCTCGCCGCCGGTCAGCACGGTCGTCAGCAGGCCGCAGACCTCGACGTCGTAAGGGGTGGCCTTGCCGTTCTTGCGCATATCGGCCACGGCCATGTCGAGCGCGTATTTGCCTGACGGCCCCGGCAGGCGGATTTCCTTGACCGGTTCGGGCGTGACATAGTTTTGCGCCAGTGCCAACGCCTTTTGCTTGGCGTCGAACAGCAGGCGGTCGCGGTTCATGGTGATGCCGTCGGTGTCTTTGAAATAGCCGATCTCTTTCGCTTCGGCGGCGGACTTCGCCACCCTGGCGGTGCCGATCGTCTCGAACGCCTGACGCACCGCGCCCATCGGCGTGTTGGCGGGCGAGAACCAGATTTTTTCCCGGCCCGTCGCCGCCTTGATCGCCTTCCTGCCGGCGGCGCGTTCGCGCTCCTGATAACGCAGGATCATTTCCTTGCAGCCGCCCCAGCCGGGAATCAAACCGACGCCGACTTCGACGAGGCCGCAATAGGTTTCGGCGTGCGCCTGCACATGATCGGCGTGAAGCAGAATCTCGCAGCCGCCGCCCAGCGCCATGCCCGAAGGTGCCGCCACCACCGGGAAGGGTGCGTATTTGAGCGCGCGGTAAGTGCGCTGGCCGCCGCTGATCAATTCCTCGATCTGCGGCCACAGGGCGATATTCATCGCGAACATGGCCAGGCCGAGATTGGCCCCGGCGGAGAAAGCGGAACCTTCGTTATAGATGACCATGGCCTTGTAATCGCCCTTGCCGTCACCGATGAGCTTGATCGCGTGCTGGTAGACTTCGAAAACCTGCTCATCGAGCGCGTTCATTTTCCCGGTGAATTCGACGCAGACGACGCCGTCGCCGATGTCCCACAGGGCGGCGGACGCCGTTTTGAAAAGCGGCTTGGCGCCAAGCTTGATATCGCGCAGCAGCAACACGCCTTCGGCGCGGACGATTTCGTGATATCGGCCATCGGTGCCGAAATAATGGGTTTTGGCATTTTCGACTTTATAGAAGGTGCCATCGCCGACTTTATAGAAGGTGCCATCGCCGACTTTGGCCAGCAGCGGCGGCACGGACAGGCCCTGGGCTTTGAGTTGTTCAGCGAACCAGGCGGGGCCGAGATCGTCGATCATCTCGAACGGGCCTTTTTTCCAGTTATAGCCGAGGCGCATGGCTTCATCGACCGCCGCGACATCATCGGCGATTTCCGGTACGAGGGACGCCGCATACCAAAGCGTATCGCGCAGCACGGCCCAGGCATAACCGGAAGCCGGATCGTCCGCCGTCAGTACGGCTTTCAGGCCTTGCCTGCCCAGTTCGGCGGAAGCGGGTTTGGGCTTATCGGCCTTCCTGTAGTTGCTTTCGGCAAAGGCGGGCGCGCTGATGTCGTATGCTTCCTTGACCTTGCCCGCTTCCATGTTCAGGCGGTAGAAGCCGCCCTTGCCCTTGCGGCCCGTATAGCCGGCGGCGATCATGCCCTTGATGAAATCGTAATCCTTGAAGATGCGGCGGTAATCGTCGTTTTCCGGCAAAGTCGAGAGCAGAGATTGCGCCAGATGCGGCATCAGGTCGATACCGACCAGATCGATCAAACCGAATACACCCGTTTTCGGGATGCCGACAGGTTTGGAGAGGATCGCGTCCGCCAGTTCCACCGTCACATTCTGATCGACTGCGTAACGGATGCCGGCGGTAAGCCAGTAAACGCCGAGACGGTTGGCGATGAAGCCCGGCGTGTCGTGACAGAACACGATGCCCTTGCCCAGTTGCACATCGCAGAAGGATTGTACGGCGGCAAGCGCATCCTTGCGGGTCTTTTCACCGACGACGATTTCCAGCAGGCGCATGTAGCGCGGCGGGTTGAAGAAGTGGGTAATCAGGAAATCCCTGGCGAAATCGTCGCCGAAGGGTTCCACGAGATTATGCAGCGGGATGGTCGAGGTGTTGGAAGACACGATGGAACCCGCCTTGCGCACTTTCTGGATTTTCTCGTAAGTGGCATGTTTGATCTTGAGATCTTCGAGCACCACTTCGACGATCCAGTCGCAATCGGACAGCAGGCCGATATCGTCTTCCATGTTGCCGGGGGTGATGAGTTTTGCGTTACGCGCGCTCATGAACGGCGCGGGATCGGCCTTGAGCATTTTCTCGACGGCCCTGGCGGCGAGGTTGGTGCCGTCGGCGGGTTTGATATCCAGCAGCACGACCGGGATTCCCGCATTGGCGATCTGGGCGGCGATGCCGGAACCCATGACGCCGGAGCCGATAACGCCGACTTTCCTGATTGTTGTTTGTGTTGTCATGTCGCCCACTCCAGCTGGCTGCGCCCGGTTGCCGGGCAATGATTGGCCTTCATCCTTCTTACGTCATGCGGCCTCAAGGACGATGGCCGTACCCTGGCCGCCGCCGATGCACATGGTGGCAAGGCCGCGTTTTTTCTTCTCGCGCACCAGCAGGCTCGCGAGCTTGCCGGTGATGCGCGCGCCGGACGCGCCCAGCGGGTGCCCCAACGCGATCGCGCCGCCGTCGAGATTCAGTTTCGACTGGTCAATGCCGAGTTCCTTCACCACGGAAAGCCCCTGCGCCGCGAAGGCTTCGTTCAGTTCGAAGATGTCGATATCGCTGATGGAAAGCCCGGCGCGCGCCAAAGCCTTCTGCGAGGACGGGACAGGGCCGATCCCCATGATCTCGGCGCCGCAACCGGCGACGCCGACGGAAACGACACGCGCCATCATCGGCAGGTTATGCTTACGGGCGTAATCTTCGGACGCCACCAGCACCATCGCCGCGCCGTCGGTCAGCGGGGATGACGTGCCGGCGGTCACCGTGCCGTCCTCAAGGAAGGCGGGCTTGAGCGCCGCGAGGGTTTCGGGGGTGGTTTCGGGGCGGATCGTGCCGTCGGCTTTGACATCGCCGATCGCGACGATTTCATCGTCAAACTTGCCGGAAGAAGCGGCGGCGGCGGCTTTGTTATGAGACTTCGCGGCGAATTCTTCCTGTTCTTTACGGGTGATCTGGTATTTCTTGGCGAGATTTTCCGCCGTTTCGCCCATACCCATGTAGGCCGCGGGATAAATCTGGCCCAGCTTCGGGTTCGGCAGCGGGTTGAACCCGCCCATGGGGATGCGCGTCATGGATTCGACGCCGCCGCAGATAAACACGTCGCCAGCGCCCATCTGGATATAACCGGCGGCCATCTGCACAGTGGTCATGGAGGAGCCGCAGAACCGGTTTATCGTCGCCCCGGCCACGGACTTGGGCAGACCGGCCAGCTGGCCCACGATTTTGGCCAGGTTGAAGCCCTGCTCGCCCTCGGGTCCTGCGGTCCCGAGGATCAGGTCGTCGAGGTCCTCGACGGCGACCGAGGGCACCCGGTCGAGCACGTCGGCGCAGACTTGCCGCTCGAGCTCGTCGCCGCGCACCTCGGTGAGGCCGCCGCGATGCGCGCGGCCGATCGGCGTGCGGGCAATCGACACGATGATGGCGTCGTCGTCAGCGAAGTCGGTCATGCTGCCTCCAAGGCGCGGAACGGGTCGAGGGCGGCCACGAGCGCGATGGCCTCGGTCAGCGTCGAGGCGGAGCCGAACCCGTGGAAGTCGGGGCGGTACACGATGACTCGGCGGTCGATCAGGTCGAAGAGCTCGCCGTAGCGCCCGATGACGTCGTTGCCGGCGTGCCGATTGGGCTGCGGGGCGCCGGCGGGCAGGACCTCGACGACCTTCGTCGCGATGTGCGCCGGTTTCGCCGCGCGGATCCGCTGCGCGTCCTCGGCGGACAGCCGCCGCATGTCGCACAGGATGAGGAACTCGCCGAAGGCGACGGCATCGAGGAGCGCCACCTGGCCGTCCGGCCCGAGCATCGGGTGCTGCTGGCCGATCGCACCGGCGACCGGATCATCCCCCGGTGCACCGCCCGGGAAGAATCCGGGGCCGAGGATCTCGGGCGGCATGGGCGGCATCGCATTCCACGGGAACGGGCCGACCTCGAGGAAATGGGCATCACGCTCGGCGACGCGCACCGGATCGGTCTCGCAGATCATCCGGCCGAGCGCGACCGACATGTCGAGCGCGTACTGAATGTGCGCGATGCGCTCCGGACCGTAGGTGTCGAGCAGTGCGGCGGGGGCGACGCCGCGCAGCACCTGGTCGAGCTTCCATCCGAGGTTGAGCACATCTCGGGAACCTGAGACCATGCCGCGGCCGAAGAACGGCGGCATCTGATGCGCGGCATCGCCGACGATGAACACCCGACCGTCCTGCCATCGCCTGGCGCATCTCGCATGGAACGAGTAGATCGCGAGGCGCTCGAGTTCCGCCTGGTG
>CAKTCH010000037.1 GCA_934538895.1 uncultured Alphaproteobacteria bacterium | reverse complement strand
GGCGTGGCTAGAAACGCTGAAGGATAAAGGATTCGTGCTGGCGCCTCTTTCTTCCCAGACTGGCATGTAAGGCGTTTATGAAATGAGCGATAAATATGCGCATCTTCCCTATCGCCTCTGTGTGGGGATTACCCTTTTCAACCACACAGGACAGGTCTTTGTCGGCGAGCGCATAGACTACCCCGGTGCATGGCAGATGCCGCAGGGCGGCATCGACGAGGGCGAGACGGTCGGGCAGGCTGCTCTGCGCGAACTGCGCGAAGAGGTCGGCAGCGACAAGGCCGAGATCGTGCATGTCTATGAGAACAAACTACGTTATCGCCTTCCCGATCGCCTGGTGAAAAAACTCTGGAACAGCCAGTATGGCGGTCAGGAGCAAACATGGGTGGCCGCGCGGTTTACTGGCACGGATACTGATATAAATATCAACGCGCATAACCCCGCTGAATTTCAGGCATGGAAATGGGTGGCGCTATCGGACGTCATCGATTTGATCGTACCGTTTAAGCGCGATACCTATCGCGAGGTCATTCAGGCATTCCGGCATCTTGCAAAATAAAGACGGCAAGAAAAAACCCGCTCGATAGAGCGGGTTTTCTTTTAAGCCGGATTTCGTATCACGGATTCACAGGCGACCATGCCGGGTCGGAACCGTCGGCGGGGGTCTGGAGCAGGCGCTCGTTATAGCCTGTCAGGTCGATCGTGTAGAGTTTGGCCGTGTGGCCACTGCCGCCGGGGGATTCCTTGAAGTAAGACAGGACGCGGCCATTCGGCGACCATGTCGGGCCTTCGACGTGGTAGGCCGAGGTAATCAGGCGTTCGCCCGAGCCGTCCGGCTTGATGACACCGATATAGAACTTGCCCTGATACATGCGGGTGAAGGCGATCAGGTCACCGCGCGGCGACCAAACCGGGTTGGCGTAACGGCCCTGCCCGAATGTAATGCGCTTGGCTTCGCCACCGCTGGCGGACATGACGTAGAGTTGCTGCGTGCCGCCACGGTCTGATTCGAACACCACGCGCTGGCCGTCCGGAGAGAAGCTGGGCGCGGTATCGATTGCGGGGTTGCTGGTCAGTTTGGTGATGTTACGGGAGCCGAGATCCATTGTATAAATCTCGGTATTGCCGTCTTTTGCCATCGACATGATGACTTTACGGCCATCCGGAGAGAAGCGCGGCGCGAAGGTCATGCCCGCAAAATCGCCCAGAACTTCCTGACGGCCTGTGTCGATGTTGTAGATGTATACGCGTGGCTTGTTGTTGTAATAAGCCATGTAGGTAATCATCTGGGCATTCGGCGAGAAACGCGGCGTCAGAACCATGTAGCGGCCATCGGTCAGGTATTTATGGTTGTAACCGTCCTGATCCATGATCGCCAGGCGCTTGACGCGGGCGTTCGACGGGCCTGTTTCCGAAATGTAAACGATACGTGTATCGAAGTAGCCGTTTTCACCGGTAATGCGCTTGTAAATTTCATCTGAGATGATGTGCGCGATACGGCGCCAGTTTTGCGGCGTGGTGGTGTAAGCCATGCCGATCATCTGCTGCTGGCCGAAAACGTCCCACAGGCGGAATTCAACGCGGGTGCGGCCATCGGCGGAGCGCGTGACATGGCCTGTCACCAGCGCCTGACCGTTCACAGCGCGCCATTCGGAGAAGCGCGGGCCGTCCTTTACCAGAGACTCGGGAGTCTGGATAAAGGAGCGCGCATTCAGCGGCTTGAACAGGCCGGTGCGTTCGAGGTTGGCCTCGATCACGCGCGGCATGTCCGTCGCGATCACATTATCGGCACCCGCATCGGCGAAGAACGGGCTGACCGCTATGGGCAGGGGTTCAGGGGTTCCGGCGGTCACGTTGACCTTTAGCTGGGCATGGGCCGGTGTCGCGGCGACAGCCATCAAGACACCGAACAAAACGAGCATTATGCGCTTCATTTAATCTTACCTTTCGTATGCGATATGCAATCTTGCGATATCATAAGGGGCGGAAGTCAAAAGCGATCATCATAGATTTCCATAGGTGAAAATTATCCACAGGAAGCGAAAATCTACGACAGGATTGTGTCTGAAGTGAGGAAGGAACGCGTCATAAAGGCGGAATGTTCCCTTAGGGGTTATTCCGTCCTTACGCGCATCATAACGATTACTCTATAGCATCAGGCTGGGGTCGAAGTTGAAGTCTATTTCTTTCCAGACATTGTACTTATCCGTCGGCAGGTCGAGCGGCGTGCAATAAGGATGCTTGAGGGCGCGCAGGGCGCTGTCAGCTGCCGCGCGGAAATATGTGTCGGTATTGTAGCGCATCTGATCCACGACTTTGGCATCGCGCACGGTGCGGTCAGGGTTTACGTTGATGCGGATGGTGACGATCTGGTTCTCGGCGTATTTGGCTCCGGCCAGAACGTTCCAGCAATAGCTTAACTGACGGCTCAAACGCGCGGTGATTTCATTGACGGCCAGCCGGTCCGTCAGCGAGGCCATGGGAGATGGCGTTTCGCCCGTTTGCGGCGCTTCCATTTTCTTTTCGGCGGCCACGGGTTCGGACTGCATCAGATTTTTGAGAACTGAATTGAAGGCCTCTTTCTGCTCCTGCTGGATTTCCGGTTTCTTTTCCGGCTGTTTCGGTTTTTCTACGGGCTTCGGCTTTTCCTGGGCCTTTTTGTCCGGATCGGGAATATCGTCCGCCTTGGGTTCGGGCGGTTTCGGTTTCTCGACAGGTTTCGGCTTTTCCAGCACAGGCTTCTGCGGCGCTTCGGCGGTGTTGGTCGGTGCGGGCGCGGGCTTGGGTTTTTCTTCCGGCGGCTTTTCCACGGGCTTTGGTTTTTCGATGTCTGCGCGCGCGGGCACCTTGTTCGTTTGCGATATATCGTCAACCATTGCGATTTCGATGGGCACAGCTTCGGGAACGATCTCGGTATTGGGGCGGAAGATCGGCAGGCCGACCATGCAGATCGCCAGCAATATTCCATGAAAAACAGCCGACTTCAGCAGGGGCGACTTCATCGTTCCCTGTGCGTCCGGCATGTTGTTTCTGTGGAGGGCGCTTGCGTTCATACCCGAAATTCTCCGGGGTTTTTATGGCTGTTTTGCGGCTGATGAATTCGACAACAAGGCAACCCTACGGAAACCTGCTTTATTCAACCCGCCCAGAACATCCATCACAAGGCCATAGGACAAAGCCTGATCGGCGCGAATATAGATGCGGCGCTCGGGGTCGTTATTGGTCATGGCGGTCAGCATTTCGATCAGACGGTCGCGTTCGACGCGGGTTTCGCCGATATAAATGTAGTTTTCCTTTGTGACCGTGATCTCCAACGGCTTGTTGTCGTCGTCCTTGATGGCGCGGGATTCCGCCTTGGGCATATCGACAGGCACGCCCGTCGTCAGCAGCGGCGCGGTGACCATAAAGACGATCAGCAGCACCAGCATCACATCGACCATCGGCGTCACGTTGATTTCCGACATGGGACGGTGCGCGCGGCTGCGGCCACCCGCCTGCCCTATGCGCCCGCTTTTTTGCTGAAGACCGGCACCCATGGTTACGCCGCCTTCTTGCCGCGGACGTCCTGCGCATCGAGGTGGCGCGAGAGGATGGCGGCAAAATCACTGGTGAAGGCATCGAGGCGGTCGGCATAGCGGGCCAGACCCGTGGTAAAGATGTTGTAAGCCAAAACCGCCGGGATGGCGGCGATCAGGCCGACAGCCGTGGCGAACAAGGCTTCGGCAATACCGGGGGCCACGACCACCAGGCTGGTATTCTGCGTGCCCGCGATGGCGCTGAAGCTGTTCATGATGCCCCAGACGGTGCCAAACAGGCCGATGAAGGTGGCGGTGGAGCCGATGGACGCGAGGAACGTCATGCCGCGCTCTAAATTTGCCATTTCGCGGTTGATGGTGACGGCCATGGCGCGCTCCACGCGCTGCTTCAGGCTGGCCTGCACGGTTTCGGTCGAAGGGATACCGCCCGCGACACCGTTCTGCCATTCCTCCATGCCGGCGGCGAAGGTCTTGATCAGCGGGTCCTGTTTACCCTTTTTTACGCGCTGGTACAGCTTGTCCAGCGGTTCACCGGACCAGAAAGAGTCCTCGAATTTATTGGCGCGGCTGTTCAGCACTTTCAGCGTGCGGCGTTTTTCAAAAATGATCGCCCAGCTCCAGACGGAAGCGAAGATCAGCACCAGCATCACGGCCTTGACGACAAGGTCGGCCTGCATGAAAAGTCCGATCATGCTGAGGTCGTGGGCGGCCATGCTGCCGCCCAGATCGGCGGCTTCCACGGCGCGGCTTGCTAAATCGGTTCCGTTCATATCTTTTGACCCTCCATGGCCGCTTTTAACTCATCCGGCAGCCTAACGGGTTTCCCCGCACGGTCTACACATACCAAAATCACATCCACAGAAAATATAAGTTCATTGTGGCGGAATAACGATTGTTTCATCTTAAAGCTGGCGTTTTTCATCTCGATAACACCGGTTTCCATGCGTAACAGATCATCCAGGTAAGCCGGGGTCAGGTAGTCGGCCTCGATCTTGCGGACGACGAAGATAACCCCTTGTTTATCCATCAAAGATTTATTCTCATAACCCAGATTCCGCAAGTATTCGGTGCGGCCACGCTCGGCAAAACGCAGGTAATTCGCGTAGAAAACGATACCCCCGGCATCGGTATCTTCGTAATAGACGCGTATGTCGATGTTATGTGCTGTCATAATCCCGAATCATCCAGAAGGTCAGATTGCAGCCCCTTCACAGGCTTCAGCCCCAGATAGGTAAAGCCCGTGGCCGAGATCACGCGGCCACGCGGGGTACGTTGCACGAGGCCTTGTTGCATCAGATAAGGTTCGATGACGTCTTCGATGACGTCGCGCTGGTCGGAGAGGAAGGCGGCGAGGGTTTCGACGCCGACGGGGCCGCCGCCGTAAGTTTCGGCGATGCATTTCAGGTAGCGGCGATCCATGCCGTCGAGGCCCTGTGCATCGACGTCGAGACGTTTGAGGGCGGCATCGGCAGCTTTGGCGTCGATGGTGGCGGATTTTGCGACTTCGGAGAAATCGCGCACACGGCGGGTCAGGCGTCCGGCGATGCGGGGCGTGCCGCGGGAGCGTTTGGCGATTTCCATGGCGCCGTCGGGCGTCAGCGGCATTTTCAGCAGGCCCGCGGCACGGCTGACGATCAGCGTCAGTTCTGAAGGTTCATAGAATTCGAGGCGCAGAGGGATGCCGAAACGATCACGGAGAGGATTGGTCAGCAGGCCGCTGCGGGTTGTCGCGCCGATCAACGTGAAGGGCGGCAGGTCGATTTGCACCGAACGGGCGGCTGGCCCCTCGCCTATAATCAGGTCGAGTTTACGGTCTTCCATTGCCGGGTAGAGGATTTCCTCGACCAGCGGATTCAGGCGATGGATCTCATCGATGAACAACACGTCATGCGGTTGCAGGTTGGTGAGGATGGCCGCGAGGTCGCCCGCCTTGGCGAGGATGGGACCGGACGTGGCGCGGAACCCCACACCCAGCTCACGGGCGATAATTTGTGCAAGGGTTGTTTTGCCGAGTCCCGGTGGGCCGAAGAGTAATACGTGATCCATGGCATCACCGCGTTTCTTTGCGGCTTCGATAAATACGCGCAAATTTTCACGCAAAGCTTGCTGGCCGATGAAGTCGTTTAGCTGCACCGGACGCAAGGCATTATCTTCGCCCAGTTCATGCGGCAAGCGTTCGCGGTCGAGGTTGGGGTTTTTGGCGGTGGCTTCAGTCATTTTTGCCTCCCGTCATTGCGAGCGTAGCGAAGCAATCCAGAGTGCCTCCGCATCCGCAGATTCTGGATTGCTTCGTCGGCAATGCCTCCTCGCAATGATGATGGGGAATAGTGGCTGTTATGTTTCATGATGCCAATTCCTTCAGTGCCAGCTTCAGGATTTCGCTCAGGTTATCATTCGCCTTGTCACGGACTTGCAGGACAGCGGAATACGCATCAGCACGGCCATAGCCAAGATTAACAAGCGCGGAGACAGCGTCGTTTTCAATGTTCGCGGGTGGCGCTTCATCAGTCAGTTTGGCGACTTTGCCTGTGGCCTTGGGCAGTGGTGGCGCTATGTCGATTTTAACGGCCTTGTCTTTCAGTTCCGTCACAATGCGGGTGGCCAGTTTGGGGCCTACGCCATCGGCCTGGCGGATGAAGGCGGCATCGCCCGCGGCGATGGCAAAGCCGAGACGATCGACCGGGCATGTGCCGAGGATCGCCATGCCGACTTTGGCCCCTACCCCTTGTACGCTGGTCAGCAGACGGAACCATTCCTGCTCGGCTTTATCCATGAAGCCGTAAAGATGGATATGGTCTTCGCGGACATGCGTGTCGATCAGCAACGATACAGGCTCGCCTTTTTGTACGCGCGACAAAGTGCGGCCACTGGCGAAGACCTGATAGCCCACGCCGTTGACATCAAGGATCAGGTAATCCTGCCCCGCGCTGTCCATGATGCCGGAAAGTTTTGCGATCATCGCGCGGCCCCCGACATGATGCCGCCCATCAGGCGGCGCGAAGCCGCGTGGTGGGCGTGTGTGATGGCGACGGCCAAGGCATCGGCCTGATCCTCGCCAATTTTTCCAACGGCGGGCAGCAATGTTTTAATCATCATGCCCATCTGGTCTTTGGTGGCATGGCCGGTGCCGGTCAGAGATTTCTTGACCAGGTTGGCAGGATATTCATCGACTTCGGTACCTTTGCGGGCGATAGCGACAATAGCCGCGCCGCGCGCGAAGCCGAGTTTCAGGGCGGAGGCGGCGTTTTGATTGACGAAAGTTTCTTCAATCGCCGCCGTGTCGGGCCGCCATTGATCGTAGACGGCACTCAAGCCTGCATCCAGCGTGGCCAGACGTGCATAAAGCGGCAATCCGGCATCGGTCTTTATAAGACCGCAGGCGATGTAAGTCAGGCGGTTGCCGTCCGACTCAATAATGCCCCAGCCTGTTTTCTGCAATCCGGGATCGATGCCGAGGATGCGCATGGCGTTGACTTTCGTTACGACGCCAGCAGACGTTCCATCACGTCTTCGCTGACTTCAAAGTTGGTGGTGACCATCTGGACGTCGTCGTTGTCTTCCAGAACGTCGATGAGTTTCATAATGGATTTGGCCTGCTCTTCATCCAGCGCGGCCATGACGTTGGGTTTCCAGACAAAAGCGGATTTATCGGGTTCGCCGAATTTGGCTTCCAGCGCGGCCATGACGGTGCCGAGCTGATCGGTGGCGGTCTGGATGATATGGCTTTCTTCATCGCTCTGGCAGTCGTCGGCGCCCGCCTCGACAGCGGCTTCGAACATGGCGTCGGGGGATGCGACCTTGAGTTTGTAGGCGATTTCGCCCACGCGGTCGAACATGAAGCGCACCGAATTGGTTTCACCAAGATTGCCGCCGTATTTGCTGAAGGTCGAGCGTACATCGCCCGCGGTGCGGTTGCGGTTGTTGGTCAGCGCGTCGACGATGATCGCCACGCCGCCAGGGCCGTAGCCTTCGTAGCTGACCTCTTCGTAATTATCGTCAGCGCCGGAGCCGGTGGCAATGTCGATCGCTTTTTTGATGCGGTCGTTGGTCATGTTTTCCTCGCGCGCCCATAAAACGGCAGCGCGCAGGCGTGGATTGAACGCCGGGTCAGGCCCCCCCATCTTCGCCGCGACGGTGATTTCGCGCCCGATTTTGGTAAAGATTTTGGCCCGTTTGGCGTCCTGGCGCCCTTTACGGTGCATGATGTTTTTAAACTGGGAGTGACCTGCCATTTATGAAAATCCAAATATGAGAACAGAACAGAAACGTTCATTTTGAAAATGACGGATTTACAGGGAAAAATCAATCCCCGATCGTACCATTGCCTTACATGATCCACGTCTGTAGAGTGCCCACGGAAAAGGTGTTATGATACTCAAATCACGGTGTTTTGCCGTATTTTCGTTAATCACTCATCAATTTCTTACTCCTTAGAATTGAAAGATAGCCGCTTTTGCCTCCGTACGGGGGTTTAGGGGAACAGAGCGCCTCATGACTTATCAGATGCACAAAATCAGTGTCCTGGTTGTCGAAGACAATTTACCGATGCTGGAAATCACCAAGTCGCTGTTGCTGGCTTTCGGGGTCGGGCACGTAATTACGGCCCAGAACGGCGAACTGGGCTTCAAACGCTGTTGCGAGCTTAATCCCGATATCGTGATCGCCGACTGGATGATGAAGCCTGTTGACGGTATTTCCCTGACGCGGATCATTCGTAACGATCCGGCCAGCCCCAATCCCTATGTGCCGGTCATCCTGATGACAGGTTTCAGTGAAAAGCGCCGGGTGTTCCAGGCCCGTGATTCCGGCGTCACGGAATTTCTGGTCAAACCTTTCAATGCGCGCGATTTGTACAAGCGCCTGGTGCAGGTGATCGAACGCCCGCGCCAATTCATCAAAGCGGAGAGCTTTTTCGGGCCCGACCGCCGACGCCACAGCCGCGGCCCTTATGAAGGGCCGATGCGCCGCGAGAGCGACCTGCTGCAAAGCCAGGTGATTACGCGTGAAGCGCTGCGTACACAGCAGATCGAAGCGCAAAGCACCCTCGACCGTATTCGCGAGAAAGCGGGATTGAAAAAGGGTGACAAATTCGAAATAGACCCTAACGATATTGATATGGTTTAACCATGGAAGCAGAAGACAGGAATCCGTTTCCGCAGCATTTCAACCAGGCGCCGCGCCGCAAGGCCGAGGTGCTGCGCCCGCCCAACACGCTGAAGGCCAAGGTCGGATCGGGCGGAATTAGCGATGCGATCCTCGATAAGGCGCAAGCCTTGCTCGAAAACAACGTCGTCGATTTCCAGCCTCTGGCGGAGATGTACCTGCAAACGCTGATGAAAGCGATCGAGACGGCGCAAACGCAAGCCGACAAGCAGGACGGCGAAGCGCTGATCATGGCGATGCTTTATCCTGCTGTGCAGCTTAAGGCAAATGGTGGCATGTTCCATTATCCGCTGATCACTGTCATGGCGGATCGCCTGATCCAGTATCTGGAAGTCATTGTGGAGCCGGATCTGGACGCGCTGGAGATCGTGCTGGCCTTCCATACCACCATTCGCGCGGTGGTCATGGGGCGCGTGACCGGCAACGGCGGGCGCCATGGGCAGGAATTGCTGGACGCGCTGAACGATGCCTGTATGCGTTATTTTGAGCGCTATCCCTATAATCACAGCTCATACAAACTGGATTACACCGAGGAATTCTAGCCTTATGCGAAGGCGGCGGTCGCGCCCCATGCCGGAGCCCGCGCCGTTACCGCCGTTGTAGGCCGCTCTGGTAATTCCTGCGGCCTTGGCAGCGTATTATTCTGGATACCTTCAGCCGCGCGCGAAAAACTTTCCTCCAGCGAGGAAAGTTCATGCTGGCGTCCGCGCGTACTGATTTTGAGGGTATTGCCGCGCAAACTTCCCAGCCATGAGACGAAATCGAATTTTGAATCGATGGAAAGCACGCTTTCGCTGATTTGCCGCATCGTGATATCGGCCTTGTTCTCGCCGAATTCCTCCTGGATACGCCGTGGCAATTCTTGCGGGTCCTGCCTGAACAGGCCGGGACTGTTGAAGGCCATAATTTTTTGCGAACCATTCAGCAAGCCAACCGCTTTCGAAAGATAGCCTCCCATGGAATGGCCGATATATTCCGCGCTGGCGGGATTGAATTTCAGCTTTTGCGCGGCTTCCATGGCGAAACGATAAGCGTCGCTTAGCTGTCCGGGGGCCGTGCCCAATACCAGTTCGGCAACATCGTCGAGATCCCTGATATCGTCCATGCCGCGGAAGGCGATGACATGCTCGTCTTTGCCATCGATCGTGCGTTTGTATACAGCGCCATAGAAACCGCGATCCCCCAGCCCCGGCACCTCGGCGGAGGTGAACGCGCGCTGCCATCCCCCGTTTAGCTGATGTTCCGGAGCGCTATCGTTGTAGACGTCACTGGCCAATGCAAAACGTTGCTGCACGGAACCCAGTTGGGATTTATTCAGTTCACTCAGTTTCATACGCCAGTCCTGCTCGCATATATTATTTTTTTATTACCTAAACCATACAGTAAAGAGTATAAAAAGTCAATATTATTGGAAATTTAGAGTGAAAATTACCCAAATTCAGGGCCTAATAAAATTTCAGAAAATAGAGAATCTGAACGCAACGATCATAACGAAATCCGGCCAATACCGTCATCCCGAGCGCAGCCGAGGGATCTTATCAAGTTTAAACCGGGGCAGATCCCTCGGCTG
>CAKTCH010000036.1 GCA_934538895.1 uncultured Alphaproteobacteria bacterium | reverse complement strand
GCACATGGAAGACCGCATCAAGCAGAACCCGCCCGGCATACAGCAATTCATGTCCGGGACGATGGCCGACGGCCAGCAGGCCAACCCGTTCAACGTGATGGCCATGCAGCTGGTCACAAACCTGCTCGCGCCGCTTGTCAAGACTTTAAGCGGCGGCAAGATCGATCTGGAGTCGCTTAAGGTCGACGGCATCAACGGCCCGCGCACCAGCAACGCTTATAACGGCTATAACGCGGTGATGAACAAAGACGCCTTTAAACCCCATGATCCATCCCTACCGCAGGCCGGCCCGGACGGTGACGATCCGATCGGCGCCTTCATCGCGCAACGAGGGCTTGACGGCCCCCCGCCGGATATTGGCCGCATTACATCACGATATAATAACACCAGCGGCGTCGATACGCGCAATCAGATGTTGCGGCAGCAGGCGGAACTGGAGAATGATGGCCTTGATCGTCGTGCCGCGCTTCGCCAGTCCCGCATGGAAACGCGAGAGGCTGACCGCTACGAACGTGAACAAATGCGCGCAGAAGCTGCCCAGAACCGCAATATAGATGGTGCCATCACGCGCACCTCACGCGGCCTTGGCCGTGCGACCGATAGCATGATAGACGGGAACCCCCAACGTGCCACACAGATCCTGACCCGGACAGGCGTTGAAACGGCAGTGGGTGGTATTACCGGATATGGAGACAGGGATAGCGCCCGCGTCTCGCGCCAGTTCGGCAACGCGGCGGGCATTCTGACGGATGGAAATCCCGGCAATGATCGCCGCGCCACGCAAATCCTGACCGGAATCGGAATCGGAGCGATGGTACGGGGCGCGCGTGATCCAATCAATGCGCTGATGTCGGCCATCAGGGGCGACAATTCGCGTACCTATGCAGCGGAACCGCCACCACGCGGGTCTTACACAGGTTACCAGCGCGGCAATGCCGGTCAGGAATGGGATAATAACCAGATCCGCCCGGAATTCGGCGGCGCCAGTAGTTATGCGGGTGCGAACGATCCGCGCATGGCTTTGCGCGCGCAACAGCCCATGGATACGGAGCCGCCGCGCTATGACGAAGCGCGGACCGGGCAACCCCGGATGCAGGATATGTTCTCGCTGCGATAACGGCGCCGCTATTGTTCTACCGGCTGAAGCGGCAGGACATGCAGCGTGAAATCGAGTTTAAGGCCCAGATTCCTGTATAAGGACTGGGCCTCTTTATTTTGTGTCTCCGCCAGCCAGTATAACCGTGCCCAGCCTTCTTCCGCACCGATACGCGCCAGAGCCGTGACCAGCGCCCGGCCAATCCCCTTGCGGCGGTGCGCCGGATCGACGAAAACGTCCTGCATGTAACAGACGGGTTTGATATGGCCCGTCACCGGATGCAGGATAAAATGCACCAACCCTGCAACTTCGCCGTCAGCTTCCGCAACCAGCCCGCGCACCTGATCATCATCCATCAGCCGCTGCCATGTGGCGGCGGTCACATCATTGTTTATGTGACCTTGATTATTCGCATTCCACAGCGTCAGCCATTGATCGTAATCAACTTGGGAAAGGGCGCGGACGGTGATGCTCATGTGATTGTCATTCCTGAAAATACCCCCCTCACCCAGCTACGGCTAAGGGCTGACGCTCTAAGCCTGCACATCCCTCTCCCCGTGGGGGAGAGGGCAGGGTGAGGGGGGTTTAAATACTCACCACTGAAAACCGATCGCTCATTCACCCGTGGCGCGGTTGGGGCGGCTGAGCGGGTCGAAACCATAATGTTCCAGCCAGCGCACATCGCTTTCGAAGAAGGTGCGCAAATCGGGAATGCCGTATTTCAGCATGGTCAGGCGCTCCAGCCCCATGCCGAAGGCAAAGCCCTGATATTCTTCCGGGTCGAGGCCGCAATTGCGGATCACATTCGGATGCACCATGCCACAGCCAAGAATCTCAAGCCAGCTATCGCCCGCGCCGATCTTTAAACCGCCATCCTTGCGCGAACAGCCGATATCCACCTCGGCGCTCGGCTCGGTGAAGGGGAAGAAGCTGGGGCGGAAACGCACCGGCAGGTCATCCACCTGAAAGAACGCGCGCAGGAAATCCTCAAGGCAGCCCTTGAGATGGCCCATATGGATATCCCTGTCGATCACAAGGCCTTCCATCTGGTGGAACATCGGCGTGTGCGTCATGTCGTAATCGGAACGGTATGTGCGGCCCATGCAGACGATGCGGATCGGCGGTTTCTGCTTCATCATCGTGCGCACCTGCACGGTCGATGTGTGCGTGCGCAAAAGCTTTTTCGCCGCTTCGCCCTTTTCATCCGGATCGTCCGGCAGGTAGAATGTATCGTGCATTTCGCGCGCCGGATGACCGGGCGGGAAATTGAGGGCGGTGAAATTGTGGAAATCGTCTTCGATATCCGGCCCTTCCGCCACGGAGAAGCCCATATCGGCAAAAATCGAAACCAGTTCTTCCATCGTCTGGCTCAGCGGGTGGATATGCCCTTTGCGTTCCGGACGCGCCGACAAGGTGATATCGACCGTTTCATGCGCCAGCCTGTCATTGAGGGCCTGCATCTTAAGCGCCGCTTCCTGCTTTTCGATCAGCGCCGCGATCTGGTCTTTCAGTTCGTTGAGCGCTGCGCCCAGCGCCTTGCGCGCTTCCGGGTCCATACCGCCCAGATTTTTCATCAGGTCGGTGATGCGGCCTTTCTTGCCGAGGGCCGTCACACGCGCCTGTTCCAGCGTGGTGAGATCGTTGGCGGCGGTGACCATTTCGGTCAGCTCGGTTTTCAGGGTCGCGATATTCTGGTTCATGTCGGTCACTTCAAAAATCCTTGATAAGCCCTGTTTTTTAACATTACCCCTGCGGGGATTCAAAGGAATATATCTATATCACCGCGAAGGCGCCCCTAAGGCAACAGCCCGGTCTTTAAGGGACCGGGCTGTCTAATTCCGTATCAATGGTGATGATTTGTGGGAGAAATCTCGATACGGAAGATCCCCAGAAATCCCTTTGACGGGTTACGCCGCCTTGTTGCGGGCGTCGGCGGCCTGCCTGGCAATCGCCTTGAAATCCTCAGGATTTCTGACTGCGATATCCGCCAGCACTTTACGATCCAGTTGCAGGCCGGTCAGACGCAGGCCATGCATGAACTGGGAATATGTCAGACCGCTCATACGCGCCGCCGCGTTGATGCGCATGATCCACAAGGCGCGGTATTCACGCTTGCGTTCGCGGCGGTGCTTGTAGGCATAAGCCAGAGCGCGTTCAACGGAGTTGGCGCCGATCTTGTAGCAGTTCTTGCGGCGGCCATAGTGACCCTTGGCCATACGCAGGACTTTACGGTGACGGTTCTTGGTGTGCGGACCACTTTTTACACGAGCCATGGTGCGTACTCCTTATTCTGCTACAGCAGCTTTAACAGCCGCTTTTTTGTTTTTACGTTTGCGCTGATAGGGCAGGAAATTGTCGAGGATGATTTTCGTATCCACTTTCGACAAGATCGAGGAGCCGCGTGTTTTCAGCTTCATCTTTTTGGGCTTGTTCATCTGCATGTGGCGCGCGAAAGCGGCCTTGAACTTCACTTTACCGCCCGCGGTCACGCGAAAACGTTTTTTCGCCCCGCTTTTGGTCTTCATCTTCGGCATTTTTTTCTCCTTTGAACCCTATGGGTTCGTCCAGTCAAAACAATGGAGCGCGCAAGGCAATGCCAATTGGCCAGGCCGCATCCTTTTGGAATGGGCTGTTATAGTCGTTTCGACCCTGAAAAATCAAGGATTTTTGGGGATTTTTTTGAAACCGGTCTTTTGCCCAAGTTAGAGCGCCCCGCCAAACCAGATTCCGGTAAAAAGTAGAGGGAAAATTATAATGGTTTTTTATTATGAAAATTTAACCGCTAAGGCGCCAAGACGCGAAGTTCTTCTTATAACAAGCGCCGCAGGCAATATTAAACTATCAACAAATTAGTAACTTCATATTATTGCGCCTGCGGCGCGGTCAAAAGAACTTCGCGTCTTGGCGCCTTGGCGGTTAACTTCCCATCTCACCCTTTGGACGGCGCGATATAGCTTGCTTCATTTTCTTCCCACGGGAAATGCAGCCAGGTATCGGTGCTAACGCTCATAATATAGGTATCGACGGCGCTTTCGCCTGCCGGTTTTGCATAAAGAGCAGCGTAATGCGCCTTCGGCAGCAGCGTACGCGCGGCGCGGAAGGTGTTGCCGGTATCCGACAGGTCGTCGATCACGAGCCAGCCCGTGCCGTCCCCGGCGCCTGTGGCGGGTTTTATCACGTCGGCCTTGCGCTGGCTCTGGTCGTCGTAACTGGAAATGCACAGCGTATCGATATGCTTCACGCCCAGATGACGCGCGATGATGCAGGCTGGGACCATGCCGCCGGTAGTAATGGCGATAACGCCTTGCCACGGCCCTTTATCGGCCAGCTTCAACGCCAATGATTTCGCGTGCAGGCTGATTTCGTCCCATGTCAGGGGCATGGCGAGATGTTTTTGCGGGGCTGGCATAAATTTTCAATCCTTGTTCATGTCATCTGAAATATTCATTATGATGACCACCGGATAAATACAAGGGGAACCGATCGAGAATGCCGCGCCTTCGAGCCTTTTTGGAACATAAGCATTTTACCGGCTTTATCACCGCCCTGATCCTGCTGAACGCCGTGACGCTGGGCCTTGAGACAGACGACAGCCTGATGGCCCGCCACGGGACGCTGCTCCATGCCGTCGATCATGCCATTCTTTGCGTTTTCGTGCTGGAACTGGCGCTGAAGCTGGCGGCCTATCGCCTGGGGTTTTTCCGGGTGGGGTGGAACTGGTTCGACCTTATCGTCATCGGCGTTTCCCTGATCCCGGCCACGGGCGCGCTTTCCGTGCTGCGGGCGCTGCGCGTGTTCAGGGTTCTGCGGCTGCTCTCGGTGGTGCCGTCGATGCGCCGGGTGGTATCGGCATTGTTCCGCGCCCTTCCCGGCATGGCGTCGATCATGTCGGTGCTGCTGGTGATCTATTATGTCGCGGCGGTGCTGGCCACCCATACGTTCGGCCACTCGCAAGACGAAACGCTCGAATCCCTGTTCGGCAGCGTCGGCGCTTCAATGTTCACGCTGTTCCAACTGATGACTCTTGAGGGCTGGCGCAGCGACGTCGCCGACCCCACCATAGCCATTTACCCGTGGGCATGGATTTTCTTCGTCGTCTTCATCACCGTGACGTCCTTCGCCGTCCTCAACCTCTTTATCGGCGTGATTGTCGATGCCATGAACATCATTCATGAGGAGGAGGAAGAAGAAAAAGGGGAAATTCCGCTTCAGACCGATATTCAGCTTCTGCGCCTTGAGATCGAATCGCTGCGCCGCGAACTGCAATCCCTGAGGAAGAACTGATGCCGGCCCACCCTGCCCTGCTGGTCGGTGATGACGAACACGCGTTCGGCACCATGGCGGCGCGTGTTTTTACCGCATTGCTGGCACAATATGAACGGCCACTGGTCACGCTGCCCACCGGCATGACGCCGCGCGGCTTTTATGACAGTCTTGTAACGCATGACGCGCACAGGCGCGCTTTGTGGGATGCCCTGCGTTTCGTGGCGCTTGACGAATATATGGGGCTGCCGCCCGGCGATGAACGGCTGTTCGGCGCGTGGCTGGCGCGGGCGTGCCTCGATCCGCTGGATATAAGGCAGCGCCGGATGTTCGACAGCGCGGGCGATCCGCAAGACGAAGTCGCGCGGATGGATCTATGGCTGCGTCAAAACGGCCCGATCGATATCGCCGTGCTGGGGCTGGGCGCCAACGGTCATATCGCTTTCAACGAGCCGGGGACGGCCTTCGATACGGGCGTGCATGTGACGGCCCTGACCGACGACACTATCCGTTCCAACGCGCGTTACTGGGGCGGGGCGGCACGCGTGCCACGGCAGGGCATTACGCTGGGCCTTCACGATCTGGCGCAGGCGCGCCATACCATCCTGCTGGTCAACGGCGCGGGCAAGGCGGATATGCTGGCACAGGCGCTAAACGGTCCGGTGACCGCCGATATGCCTGCCAGCTATCTCCAGACGATTGAAAACGTCACGGTCGTTGCCGATCGCGACGCGGCGGCGAAGCTGTAGAGTTTTTTCCGGCGTTTGCCGTGGTAAGTACGGCGGAAGAATCCATACGACAAGAGCGATTGCTTTGCTGCGCAACATAACGGCATGGCTTACGCGGGGGGTTATTAAATGTCCTGACCTTCGCCGGAATCCAGAATGGTGAATGAGCCGATCGCCCATGCCCCTTCCGGGTTGCGTTGCAGGCGGTAGATCACGACAGCGGGCGCGCCTTGGGCATAGGTTATTTCCACGCGCTGCAACAGGCCGCCGGTTTCAGTTTCCGCCTGGTCGAGGAAACGGTAGCTCTTGTGGTTGTAGATCGGGCGGTAGGAAAAACGCATATCGCTCAGGAATGCCGTGGCGGTGTCGAATTTCTCATGAAAGGCGCCCGTGGTCAGCGCAAAGGCCAGACCGGCATCCCGTGCACGAATAGCGTCCAGCTGCGCACTGATGAGGCTTCGGATCGTTAAATCGTCAGGCTGGGCCGTTCCGGCGGTTACGGGCGTACGCGCCGGGCCATAAACCGGGGCTTTGGATTCCGCCAGCGCCGGATGCGCCGCCAGAATCATGCCGCCGAGCAGCAAGCCGCAGGCCATAAGCCTTGCATTCTTCGGGCGGTGGCGGATTGGCGACATTGTTTATTCTTCTTTATCAGTATGTTAGAGTTTAAGATCGCTTCGTTTTTACCAAGGCTGTATTTTTATTTTATGCGCGCGACCCTTAAGCTCCCGTTAATGATTGCCGTGCTGGCAGGCGTGCTGCCCGGCGCGTCTCAGGCTCAGAACGAAATGCCGGTGGCGGCGGTTCCGGTCGCGGGCGTCGAATCCGAATCCGTGCCGGCGGGGCAGGAATTCACGGTGCTGGAGCTGTTTTCCTCTCAGGCCTGCGTTTTCTGCCCGCGCGCCGATGAATTGTTCGGAGCGCTGGTGACAGTGCCCAACGTCATCGGCTTCGCCTGCCATGTCGATTATTTCGATGTGCGCACGGGATCGCTTTCGCGGCCTTTTTGCACCGCGCGCCAGACATGGTACATGCAGGCGCTGGGCGCCGGGCCGAATTACACGCCGCAGCTGGTGGTGAACGGCGCCCTCGACGTCATAGGTTACAAGCTGGACGAGGTTACGCAGGCGATCAGGAAAGCGCAGCAAAATCCGCCGCTGCGCATGACCGTGGCCAAGGGTACGGGCGCGGAGGACGATGAATATAGATTGTCATGGAAAGCGCAGGCCGTTCCCGCCGATAACGAACCGGCAATCCTGTGGGTGATGCTGATCGACCGGCCTCACGGCATTGAGATCGCCGATGGCCGCAACAAAGGCAAGCAGATGAATTACATGAATATCGTCAGCGACATGGAAGACCGCGGCGACTGGGACCGCAATGCCCTCGAAAAAACTATACAAGTCGATCTGCAACCCCGGCATCAGGGCTTTATCGTCATCGCCCAAGGCCGCCAGACCAGCAGGATTCTGGCGGCGGCGGCATATAAAATTCCCTGACGGCCCTTAGGCCCGCTTAATGCGCATCGGACCAGTTATCGGCCCAGCCGGCTTCCGCTTCCAGCGGCACGCTCAGGGCGGCGACGTTTTCCATGATGTTTTTCACCAGCGCGGCGGTCGCTTCCCGTTCGCCGTCCGGCACTTCGAAAATCAGTTCGTCGTGGACCTGCAATAGCATTTTCGCCTTTAAGCCCGCGTCCGCCAGCGCGCGCGGCATTCGCGCCATCGCCAGCTTCATGATATCCGCCGCCGTGCCTTGCAACGGCGCGTTGATCGCCTGACGCTCCGCGCCTGCACGCTGGCCCATGATTCTGGCGTTGATGTAATTGATGCTGCATTTACGGCCATACAGCGTCGTGACATAACCCTTGTCGCGCGCTTCCTGTTTGCGCGCTTCCATATAGTCCTGAATCTCGCGGAAATTTTTCAGGTACGCGGTGATGAACTGGTTGGCCTCGCCGGGGCTTACGCCCAGCTGCTTCGCCAGACCCCAGCCGGAAATGCCGTAGATGATGCCGAAATTGACCGCCTTCGCCGAACGGCGCAGATCGGGCGTTACCTTATCCAGCGGCACGCCGAATACCTGCGACGCGGTCAGCGTATGGATATCCACCATGTCGCGGAATGCCTGCTGCAACGCCTTTACCCCGGCAAGCGCCGCCGCCAGCCGCAATTCCACCTGGGAATAATCGACCGACAATAATTTATGACCCGGCGCGGCGATGAACGCCTTGCGGATGCGCCGCCCTTCCTCGGTACGGATTGGTATGTTTTGCAGGTTCGGGTCTGTCGATGACAGGCGGCCCGTGTTGGTGCCGGTCATGTGGAAGGAGGTATGCACGCGGCCCGTCGCGGGGTTGATCTGTTCCTGTAGCGTGTCGCTGTAGGTGGATTTCAGCTTCGCAAGTTGCCGCCATTCCAGAATCTTCGCGACGATTTCATGATCCGCCGCCAGATCTTCCAGAACGTCGGCGGCGGTGGACCAGTCGCCGCCCTTGGTCTTGCTGCCGCCGTTCAGGCCCATTTCCTCGAACAGCACCACGCCCATTTGTTTGGGCGAGGCGATATTGAATTCATGGCCCGCCAGTTTGTAAATTTCCTGTTCCAGCGCGATCAGCTTCCTGCCGAATTCGTGACTCAATTCCTTGAGCACGGCGGGATCGACGCGAATACCCGCCAGTTCCATTTCGGCGATCACCGGGATCAGCGGGCGTTCGACATCTTCGTAAATGCGCACGCATTGTTCGCGCGCCAGACGGGGCTTGAGGATGTGATAAAAACGCAGGGTGATTTCCGCGTCTTCCGCAGCGTAATCGCGGGCCTTGTCGAGCGGCACCTGATCGAAGGTCACCTGCTTGCGCCCTTTGCCCGTCACTTCCTCATAGGTGATAGTCTTGTGACCGCACAGCAGTTCCGCCAGTTCGTCCATGCCGTGGCCGCGATTGCCGCCCGCCAGCAGCCACGACATCAGCATCGTGTCGTCGACCGGGTCCATGCGCACGCCCTGCTTCGCCAGCATCTGCCAGTCATATTTCATGTTGTGGCCGATTTTCAGCACGCGCGGATCTTCCAGCACCGGTTTCAGGATGGCGATGGCCTCTTCCACCGGAATCTGGATCAGGTCGCCGGTCGTCTCCGGCGCAGCGAGCAGATCCTGCGGCGCGGCGGTATGCCCGAGCGGCATATAATAGCCCCTGCCCGGTTCCGCGCTCAGGCAGATACCCACCAGCTTCGCCTTTGCGGGCGTGAGGTCGGTGGTTTCCGTGTCCACGGCCAGCGTGCCCGTCTCGTAAGCCCGCGCCAGCAGCGTTCTCAGCGTGTCCGTATCCTGAATCAGTTCGTATTTATTATCGGCCACGGGGGGCAGGCTAGCCGCTTCCGGATTGTCATCGCCATGCGGCGCGGAGCCACCAGGGATTTCCACCTGCGCGGGAATGGCACGGGGAGAAGCAGCAGCATCCTGCCCCAGGCGCGTCAGGACCGATTTGAAGCCCTGCGCGGTCAGGAACGCCGCCAGTTCCGGCGTGTTCAGATCGTGGGTGTGCATTTCGGCGATGGCGATCGGCAGCGGCACATCATCGCGCAACGTCACCAGTTGCTTTGATATCAGCGCAATCTCTCTGTTCTCGGTCAGCACGTCGCGGCGCTTGGGCTGCTTGATCTCGTCAAGCCGCGCCAGCAATTCCTCAAGGCTGCCAAATTCGTTGATTAGTTGCGCTGCCGTTTTCGCGCCGATGCTGGGCACGCCCGGCACGTTATCCGATGAATCGCCCACCAGCGCCTGCACGTCCGGCACTTTCTGCGGCACCACGCCGAATTTATCCATCACATCATCGGCGCTTAAGTAACGGCCTTTGATCGGTTCATAAATACGCACGCCTTCACGCATCAGCTGCATCAGATCCTTATCCGACCCGACGATGGTGACCTTCTTGCCCTGCCGCAGCGCCTCGCGCGCGTAGGTGGCAATCAGGTCATCCGCCTCAAACCCTTCCATCTCCAGCGCAGGGAGGCCGAACGCCCGGGTCGCCTCGCGGATCAGGCCGAATTGCGGGATCAGGTCCGGCGGCGTCTCGCTGCGGTTGGCTTTGTAATCGGCATAAATGTCGTAACGGAAATTCTTGCGCGCCGCGTCAAAGATCACGGCGACAAAGGGCGCCTGCAAATCCTTCAGCAGCTTGACCATCATATTGCAAAACCCCAGAA
>CAKTCH010000035.1 GCA_934538895.1 uncultured Alphaproteobacteria bacterium | reverse complement strand
CTGGTTGCGCGGCCCTTCGATGCGCTGTTGAATCCACTGCTTCTGCTCGGGATCCGACATATGCAGATATTCGACGCCGATATTGCTGGAATATGTCGCTTTCAGCACTTGCAGGATCTGCCGCAAAGTCGCCGTCTCCATCCCCAGGACGCCGTTGATGAAAATCGGGCGGTCATAATCGGCGTCGCCAAAACCGTAGAAAGACGGATCGAGTTCCGGATGATAAGCAATCTCTTTCAACCCTAACGGATCGAGATTACAGATCAGGTGACCGCGCGCGCGGTAAGCGCGGATCAGCATCAGCGCGCTGATGGAATCTTTCGCCGCGGAGCGGATATCGTCCTGATTGGCCGGAGCGCCCGGCTTCGCTCTGCGCGCCGTCGTCACGGCCACGCCGGATTCGCCGCCGACCTCGGCGCCGAAATTCACCTTGTTGCGGCGGTTTTCCTCCGGCGTCCAGCTCGGCCCTTGCAGTTCACGCAGCAAAGCCGCTTCGTTATCGTCGAGAGAGCCGAAAAATTCCTGCCAGCTCGCATCGACCTTACCGGGATTGTTCAGGTACTGGCTGTAAAGATGCGCGATATATTCGGCATTCGCACCGGAAAGGAAGGTCATGCGTTCGGACGAGGCGTTCATGGAAGAAACTCCTGCTGCAGGGAAAAATCCTGTATTTTCTAGCCCCCTGCCGCTTATTTTGCAACAGGAGAACGGCGTCAAGATCATTTACGTAAACCCGCGATCGCGGGATGACAAGCTTGTGCAAGGGCGTTATGCGCGTTGTGTTCTGATTCTTTATTTTCTGGAATTAACAGGCCCCGCGCCTAGGAAACATCCCGCGTCATGGGCGTCAGCGTCAGCGCTTCCGCCAGCAGGGCAATGGCCTGATCCTCGGCCAGACTGATATTGGTCACGCTTTCCACGCGGTAATCCTTATTGCCCGTGCGGATGAACTTTTCCCAGAGCAGCCTCAGCCATACCCAGATACGAATGGGAATACTGGCCGAACGGTCATATTCACGGAAGGCATAAGCCGTTTCATAACCGATGCTCATGATCGTCTGCACATAAGCCTCGGCATCCGGCGGCAAGGCCTTGTCGATCAGGATATTGACGGCCTGCCGGGCTTCCTCCGGCACGGTGCCGACCTGCAACGCCCAGGACGGCCATTGCGCCCGGCGCGCATGGGTTTCAGCCAGAACCTCATGAACGAAAGCGGAAGCGAACATCCCTTCGGACAGCCGGGCGATGACTTTCTCGATCGTCTTCATTTCACAGGCCCACGCCGCGCCTTTCCCCTTCTCGTCGGCTAGGCTGACCCACAGGCCCGCCCGGTACGGCAGGGATACGATCAGCGCCTTTTCATCTTCGGTGAGAACCTCAAGAAACATAACGAAAATCCTGATTCTATGCCGCTTCCCCGTCCTCCACAGGCGCCAGCCCTTCCTGCGTCTGCGGGCGCAAGGCCCCGTTCAGGCGGTTGAGCGCCTTGTGCTCGTCGGCGCTGATATTAAGGTACTGATCCATGATCGGCGGCTGCGTCTTCTTCACATAGGAACGCGCGCATTCGATCCAGTACCTGGAATAAATACGCATCTGCGCGGCAAGGGGCGTGCCCTCGCCAAGTTCGCGGTAGGCCATCGCCACCGTCATCGCGACATCGTTCAGGCTTTGCTTGAAAGCATGGATTTGCCTGTAATCGACATAAAGCGCGGCAGTCTCGACCCCACGGCGCACCTCGTCAGGAATATTCTCGACCTCCCCGTTCCACTGGTCCCACTGCTCGATATGCTGCACGGTCGCGCGCATCACTTCTTCCACGAATTCGGATTTCAGGAAATCCTCGGTAAAGCCGCGCACGATGCTGGCCAGCGCCTGACGCTCGGCCTCGTCGGATTCGTCGCCGCCGGTCGTGTCGCTGGCACTGACCCACAGGCCCGCCCGGTAAGGCAGCTTTATCAGTAAATCGCGTTGCTCCGCATTAAAATGGTCGAGATAGGCCATAGAGTCCCTCCGGCGTTATAGTCCGGAAAGTGTAACGCAATCGCCTCTTTTAGGGAAGGCTTTGGAGTATTTAAGCCGCCATGGCTTCGGCAATGGCGTCGCCCAACCCGGAAGGATTGTCGGAAACGACGAAACCGGCGGATTTCATCGCCTCGACTTTCGCCTCGGCGGTGTCGTTGCCGCCGGAGATGATCGCCCCCGCGTGCCCCATGCGCTTGCCTTTCGGCGCGGTCACCCCCGCGATGAAACCGGCAATCGGCTTCTTCTTTTTCTGTTCCTTGTAGAACTGAGCGGCGTCAGCCTCGGCGCTGCCGCCGATTTCGCCGATCATCAGGATTCCTTCCGTTTCCGGATCGTCCAGGAACATTTGCAGGCAATCGATAAAATTGGTGCCGTTGACCGGATCGCCGCCGATACCGATGCAGGTGGTCTGGCCCAGCCCGTTGGCCGTGGTCTGATGCACCGCTTCATACGTCAGCGTGCCGGAGCGCGATACGATACCGATCTTGCCGCGCTTGTGGATGTGGCCCGGCATGATACCGATCTTGCACTCGCCCGGCGTAATCACGCCAGGGCAGTTGGGGCCGATCAGGCGCGTGGAAGACCCTTGCAGCGCGCGCTTGACCTTCACCATGTCCAGCACCGGAATACCTTCGGTAATGCAGATCGCCAGCGGGAATTCGGCATCGATCGCCTCGAGGATCGCGTCGGCCGCGAACGGCGGCGGCACGTAGATCACGGTCGCGTCGGCGCCGGTTTTCTCGCGCGCTTCGCGCACGGTATCGAATACCGGCAGATCGAGATGCTTGTCGCCGCCTTTGCCCGGCGTCACGCCGCCGACCATTTTCGTGCCGTATGCAATCGCTTGCTCCGAGTGGAAAGTCCCCTGCGACCCGGTAAAACCCTGGCAGATGACTTTGGTATTTTTATTCACGAGAACGGCCATAATGACTCCGCATAAGCTGATATTGGATACAGTGAGACGTGCCACCAAGGGCACGCCCCCTTTTGTAGAAAAGACCCCCGTACAAATCAACCCGGAAAGTGCAGGGCCGCCCTGCACCCCACGGGAATATTTTGCTTGTATTTCAATACAATATTGATATATTAGTACAAATTATTATAAGAAAAATCAGTGTGTAAAGGGTTTAACCCCTTGTAAAAACGGTGAGTAATGGCGAATCCGCAAAAAGATAAGCCTGCGAAGCTACGTCCCCAGTCGATTCCCGGCCGGGAGAAGCGCGCGCACGCCCCGCAAAAGCCGCAAGATCAAACCGCAAAAACACATTTACCGCTGTTTTCTAACTGGGAGAAGCTCCCGCAGCCCGCGCAGAAACGGCAAACCCGAACATCGGCCACGCCGCAACCGCCCCCTCGGCAGGTCAAACCGGAAAAAGCGCATGAATCGCCTTCCTGGTCGCCGCTGAAAATGCCGAAGATCAAGATGCCGGCATGGCCGCGTCTTAACCCCGGCATAGTGCTTGACTATGTGCCGCGGATAAAACTGCCGCGCGTAAAGCTGCCGCAGATCAAGGTACCGCAAATCAGAATGCCGGTATGGCCGCGCCTTGATCGCAGCATCGTGCTCGATCGCCTGCCGCGCATCCGTCTGCCGCAGATCGGCAGGAAGAATCTGCTGGCCGGCAGCGCCGCGACCCTGACCGCGCTGGCACTCACAGCGCTTTTCACCCGCTACGCAGGCCATGACAGTCACGAGGATACGGCGCCCGCCGTGAAAAATCCGGTGGAATATATGGTGAGGGCCACCCCCGCTACAGCGGGAGCAATCCCCATCCCTCAAGAAAAACCACGCCTGACGGAAAAATCAAAATTATCGGTGCTTGAAAACCTGCCCGCCGCAGGCAACGCCACCGATCAGGATATCGCCCTGCTGATGCGTAAGAGCAAACTGCCGCGCGACGTCGTCGAGGGCGCGCTGCACATCTTCAATCATGCCACGCCCGACGGTTACGAAACCCGCGCGGACGACAGGATCGAACTGGTTTATTCGCAAGGCCTCGATGTACTGTATGCACGCGTCCATGCGCGTGGCACGGTAAAAGAAGCTTACGGCTTCGAGGACCGCTACGGCAATTTCGGTTACTATAGTAAAGAAGGAAATCGCATCGATAAAAGCGGCATGATATCGCCCGTGCGGAAATTCGAGATCGACAGCCCGCAACTGACCCGGGTTTTCAATACCTACAAACATCCGATTTTCAAAGTAAAAAAACACCATAACGGTATTGATTTCCCCGTGGCGAAAGGTACCTCCGTCTATGCCGTCAGCGACGGCATCGTCGAGTTGAAAAAAAATATGCGCGGCTACGGTCAGACCATCATCATAAAACATAACGGCAACACGCAATCGCTTTATGCCCACCTCGGCAGCTACGCCGATATCAAGCCGGGCGCACGCGTGAAAAAAGGCGAACTGATCGGTTATGCCGGCAGCACAGGCCGGACGACCGGGCCGCACCTGCATTTTGAAATCCGCAAGAACGGCGAACCTGTCAATCCGCGCACCATCACGGCCTTTTCCGAACAGGTCATCGGCGAACATAGCTGGGAAGAATTCAGCCGCACCGTCGCCCGGATGCAAAACTACCTGTCGGATGATGGTACGGCGATAGCCCGCAGCACCCCCGAGCCGCACACACTGAAAACGGTATTCCACCGCCCCGGCGACGACAAAATCAAAAAGATCATCAAAGTCGCAACAAACAGCAACGGCATCCATCCCGACCTGGTATACAGGCTGTTCATCAAAGAAGCCACTGTGGGTGGCGTGCTGAATGCAGCCGCGCGCTCCGATACGGGTGCGTTGGGGCTTTGCCAGTTCACCGAGCAGACCTTCCTGCAGACCATGAAGAAACATGGCCCGCATCTGGGGCTGGAGAGATACGCCGATAATATCCGCAGCTATGTCGGCGCGAATAAAAAAACTTATTATACCGCTGATGCACAAACATCGAAAATCCTCGATCTGCGCAAGGACACGGAAATCGCTATCCCACTTTGCACCGCTTATATGCGCGACAATATCGATTACCTGGAAGCGAAACTCGGGCGGATGCCGACCTTCACGGATGCCTCGTTTGTGCATTTCTTCGGCCCCGGCGCCGCGGAAAACATCATTCGTGCCTACGACGACCCACGAAAACGCAAACTGCCGGCCTACAAATTCGCCAGCAGCAATAATTTGTCAGGTGTGACGAACAGAAGCGTGCTTTTCAAGGGCGGTAACACAAGCAAGCCCTACTCTATCGAAGAAGTCTATAATGCAAAACGCGCCAAAATGGGAACGGAACCGGCGCTGATTACCGACGCAAAGCGTAACCCGAACGAATATGTGATGATGCAACCACGCTAGAGCGTTCCTCAGTTGCCGACCTCTTCCTCGTATGAAAACATAAAGACGGCCTTGCTAAAACCGCGAAGGCGCCAAATTCATGCGTCATTGCGAGGGAAAGCCACGCCTATACTATAAAGGCCGATGCTGGTTATGGTGCGACACCTTGCACCGTTCCACGAAAAGACCGCTCCCCGGCGTGAACACGTCACTGACATCATGGGACTTGCAGATTTCCTGAAAGGGCGGTGCCGCCAGATACTCACCCAGCAAAGCCAGACCGCTGCCACGGCCTTCGCTATTCATCAAGGCGGCGACGGGCGCGATATCGACGGTCAGTTGCACGGATTTCTTATCAAAGGGATGAGTGCCGCCACTCACGACATCCACAGCGGCAGCCGTCCCGAAATAATCGTAAAGCGACTCGATCAGGTCGCCGAGCGGCGCCGAAGCCATCTTCCATGAAAAGCGCATATGCTGCTGGCCGCCCGCAAACGTGATGTCGCGGCCCTGCCTGCAGGCGGCATACACCTGCGCAAGCTTGCGCGCGTTATCCTCACGCGCGCGAATCTCGGGATCGAAACCCGGCGATATGCTTCTGGCGGTGGCGTTCATAATCTGTCTTTCAAACCCCTGTTCCGGGCATCTCGTTCTTCATTCTTCGCAATCAACGGGCCCACCTTAGCGCAGACAGGCCCGAAGATCAAATTTATACATTATCGCAATTAACTAAGCGGCGAGAGCCTGTTTCGTCGCTTCCACGACCTTCTTGGCCGCATCGGCCAGATTATCGGCGGGAATAATCGCCAGGCCTGATTTTGAAAGGATTTCCTTGCCCTTTTCAACGTTCGTGCCCTCCAGACGGACCACCAGCGGCACCGCCAGCGAAACTTCCCTGGCGGCGGCGATAATGCCCTCGGCGATAATGTCGCATTTCATGATGCCGCCGAAGATATTCACCAGTACGCCCTTCACTTTCGGGTCGGACAGGATGATCTTGAATGCCGCCGTCACTTTCTCCTTATTGGCACCGCCGCCGACATCGAGGAAGTTCGCGGGTTCACCGCCATACAGCTTGATGATATCCATCGTCGCCATCGCCAACCCCGCGCCGTTCACCATGCAGCCGATATTGCCATCAAGCGCCACATAGGACAGATCGTAATTCTTGGCGATGGTTTCCTTCTCGTCCTCTTCGGATTCGTCGCGCATCGCGGCCACGTCCGGCTGGCGGAACAGCGCGTTGTCGTCGAAGTTCATCTTCGCGTCCAGCGCCATCACTTCGTCCTTATCCGTCACGATCAGCGGATTGATCTCGACGATCGACGCATCCAGTTCGACAAACGCCTTGTAAAGCGCCGTAAAGAACCTGACCGCCGATTTACTGGTCGCCCCTTCGAAACCGAGCGCGAAAGCCAGTTCGCGCGCATGGTAAGGCTGGAAGCCCGCCACCGGGTCGATCGCGGCCTTGAAGATTTTCTCCGGATGCTTTTCAGCCACTTCCTCGATATCCATGCCGCCTTCCGTCGAAACCATGAAGGTCACGCGTGACGTCGCGCGGTCCAGCACCACGGAGCAATAATATTCTTTCTTGATATCGACGCCGTCCGTAACATACAGGCGCTGCACTTCCTTGCCTTCCGGGCCGGTCTGCTTGGTCACCAGAACCTGGCCCAGCATCGCCGTGGCGGCGGCCTTTACCTCATCGGCATTCTTGCACAGGCGCACGCCGCCCTTGCCTGCCGGGTTATTGGTGAATTTACCGGCGCCGCGCCCCCCGGCATGGATTTGCGCCTTCACGACATACAAAGGGCCCGGCAGTTGTCCCGCCGCTTTCACCGCTTCGTCCACGGTCATGGCGGGAATGCCATCGGGAACGGCGACGCCGTATTTCTTAAGGAGTTTCTTGGCCTGGTACTCGTGAATATTCATGAAATCGATCCTGTATCGTGAGAAGTGATAACGACTTTAAATACCGCGTCTTAAGCCCCCCTTCAACCCTGTTGCAGCCCGAATTGACCCGATTCATTTACGGATGGACTCAATTCATTATTGTCTGGTAAAATATATATAAAATAATATAATATGTTACCATAACCTGATATGTTTTTTGGTAGCCAAGCAGGGGTACGCCCCTGATAAAACACTGGAGAGTTTTTTATTAGTGTTTGAAATAAAAGAAGAAACTGGCTATCACAGAGCCGCCCTCCCAGCGCAGCCCCTTAACGGTGCCATGCCGAAAGTGGCCCCCTTGTCTGCTGAAAAGTCTGCTGAAAACTGGGCCAAAGGCAATCTCACAACCGTCTCTAAAACCTCTTTTGACCCGGCAACGCTGAAACGGGAACTGCCGGAGCTCGGGGTACCGCAAAAAACTCAAGAGCCGCCCCAACCCCGGAGCACGGCGCCGCAACAGGACGCGGCCCGGAACGATCGGCAAACGGCACAGGACATCTCCGTAAAAACCGACCCCGTACAGCCCGTGTCAGCGGCCCCGTTCACGAAAGCGCCTCTGACCCTCGTTCCGCCGAAATATACACCCATCGTCGCCGCAGGCGTATTATCCACCCTGCATCGCGATGAAGCAGCGCTTAATGACCCCGACGGCCCCGATAGTTACAGGCAGGGTGATGAATTCAAAATCAAAGCCTCCAGCATTGAACTGCGCCGCCGCCGCGAGCTCGAAGAACGGAGCCTGGAAGCCGACGGCCCGAACGATACCCGGAAGAAGGATGACTTCCTTCTGAGGCATATGGCGGAACAACAACGCCAGGCATTCATGCAGTCCCTTGAATATGCGACAGCCTTGAACACCGTCAATCATACGATGCGCGGGCAGGAACGGGCGATGGACGCCCTGAGAGCGCGCATAGCCGATCTTGACACCCGCTACGGCCAGCAAAAACAAGACCTGCACAAAATCGAAACAAAGGAAACGACAGTCACCGAAGAACGGAAAGACCTGGTAAGCCTGAAAGAAACCCGCGATGAGCACACAGCGGATGAGGAAAACGTTGAACGCATACACGACAGCAACGTAAAAACCCATCAGACAGCGGAACAGATGCAGGATGCCGCCCTGCATATTGAAGGCGACAACGTCATCATGACCGTCATGGAAGAAGGCAAGTCTGTAAAATACAGCGTGGGAGAAGATGGCGTTTCGCAAAAACTCGCCGATGGCGGGGCAAAGCCGCTTTTCGATTCGGACACCACGATTTTCTCCAGTAAAGACGCCAAAGGTAACATAGCCTACGTAAATATGTACGGCCATGAAGTTTCGACCGAACAAAAAACAAAAATCGATAAAGCCTTGCAGGCACAAGGTGTAACAGCAGGGGACGTATTGCCTGATTACGGGGCATTCAGAAAAGAGCACGAGGCCGCACTGGCAGAGGCCGAAGATAAAAGCTACGGAGATCTTGACCTGATGGATGCTCAGGACAAGGAAGAAGAAAGCCGTAAAAGACTCGAGAGCGAAGCGGCGAGAATGAACATCCCCATGGACAAACTCCAGAATCTGGAGAACATGATCGATGCGAAGGATCAGGACCTTAAAAAACTTCTGGCCGAGAAACAGGAACTCTTGAAAGACATGGGCAAGACGCAGGAAGAGCGTAATCTTGCCGAGAACGATCTCAAAGAGATCGAAGCGAAATACCAGAAGAACAAGGAATTCGAAGAGCGTCTCAAAAAAGGTGAATTCCGGAACGAGCAGGAAATGCTGGATGCCATGCCGGAGGAGATGAAAGAACAGTATCAGGCCAACAAGCCGGCGCAATCGCCCGCCGTCGCGGCTGAGAACACCTCCCGCGTCAACGGCTCGGCAGCCGCCTCTATGGACGACATGGACGGCCAGATTACGGCGGGGGCGGACAAGCAGCCCACAAGCCCGTTCAACAGCGCCGCCTCCGGCATAGCGTCCAAATCCGAAACACCGGCCCCGGCTCCAAAACCGGATGCCGATTACACTATGGCACCGCCACAGGTAAGAAACCCGCTGATGGCGGCGACCCTGTAAATCAGGCAAATAGCTGATTTATATAAATAAAATACCCTCCTTAATTATTGACAAACAAGAGGCGACTCCTGTACACTGAGGGTAATCAAAAGAACGAATGTGTAAAAATTCCGGATTGCAGAGGGTGTAAGTGACTGATAATCCTGCAACAATTGAAACAACTACTTCAAGCGCCGCAAAAATGCGCCAGGACGATTACGATTCCATGGCGGCAGGCAGCCTGATTAAAACCGACGTCCGCCCGCGCGGTTCTTTTGGTCGCGCCGCGGAAAAACTGGAAAATCCGGCAAATTACGAGCAGCAAGGCGTCGGTAATAAATTCCTGGTCAACCTGATGCTCATGCTGGTACAGCTTATCAATCCTGATAACAAGATGAACGGCGGCCTTATGGGCTTCATCTCCAAGGCGTTCGGTATAGAGGATGATGAGGATCATAGCCAGTTCCGTCAGCTAAAATCACGAACAGCCACATCGGAAGGTCGTAAGCAATTCCGTGACAATCACGACTATAGCAACTTTGACGGTGGCGCCGCCAGACAGGCGATGCGTCAGGGTGCCGAACTGCTGAGCAAAAACGGCCCACAAAACCCGGACGAGCGTCAAACTCGTGTCATGTCGTCCATGGATGACGCCGCAAAAAGTGCGGGTATTTCATCCAAGTTGATGATCGGTGTTTGGGGTTACGAAAGCACATGGGGCACAAGGCTCAAGAGCCCGACAGGTTGTCTGGGCGACTTCCAGTTCAGCCGCGCCACCATGGTGGAAGTCATGAGCAAAGACGGCGACAGGATCGCAGAACGCCTGCGCGCACAAGGCAAGACCGAACAGGCTGAAATGGTGCAGGCCGTCCACCAGCAAACCAAGGGGATGAGCGGCCCGCAAATAGAAAGATTTGCCGGCAACAACAAGCAGGCTGTTGATGCATTGCGTATGGACCCCGAGATTTCCACATATGCTGCCGCGCGTCATCTGAAGTC
>CAKTCH010000034.1 GCA_934538895.1 uncultured Alphaproteobacteria bacterium | reverse complement strand
ATACATGGAAAGCCTTTTGCCTCACTACGATTTTTCAGCTTTTTTAATGAAAAAAGTGATTCCTGCGGACGAGAAATTGCGCTTTGCGTGGGGCATGTCAAACGAAGACATTGCGCCCTTCGCATCGACGGCGCAGGATAAAATGTCTTTGCTGATCGATAGATTGTGCGATCTTAATCCGGAATTGAAAAACGTTCGTTTCGATCGCGCCGATTTTCGCGCCTGCTGGCATTTTACGAGAGGCGTCACCAGCGGTTTTAATCCCGAAGATATTCAGTTTTATCTGGATGATGATAAGGACGATCGTGCGCAGGCAAACGCTTATCTTACGACAGGCGCTTACGGGCGGCTCAATAAGCGTTGCGAGGATATTTTCGGAAAAGATTCGAACATATTGAGATGGGATGTTTCTCCTGAAACGGCAGCGCGCATCGATCGGGAGCTGGACCGTCGTTACGGTCCGGATCCTTTGATAGCGCTGCCCGAACAGGAGCGCCGCCGGATCCTGGAACAGGTGGCGGAAGAATCGTTCGGTCCCGAGTTGACCCGTTCCCAGCTTTTCCGCCGCAAAATTCATGCAGCTTTATCGATGCCGCGGGTGCTGTCTTAAAAATCCTGCGGCGCCCGGGATGACGGGCTATGCAAAAAAGCGCCGTGATCGCTGTGTACTTTGTGTTCAGATTCTCTAATTTTCGGGAATTAATGGGTCCTTGCGCCTAAATAACGCCTGCCTTTGCCAGCGCTTGTATCTCTTTTTCGGTTTTATTCAATAATTCTGTCAGCACGTCGCGCGTATGCGCGCCGCACACCGGCGGCGGCAGGCGGTAGCTTACCGGGTTTTCGGCGAATTTCAGCGGGCTGCCGACAAGGGGGATGGGCGCGGGCGACAGCGGATGCTCCATTTCGATTTGCATCCCGCGCGCCTGTACCTGCGCCATGGCGAACACCTGATCCATCCGGTTGACCGGGCCGGCGGGCACGCCGATATCCCGCAACGATTTGACCCAGTGCGCGACGCTTTGTTCCTTCACGCGCGCGGCGATCAGCGGCACCAGCGTATCGCGGTGCGCGACGCGGTTTTTATTCAGCGCGAAACGCTCGTCGTCGGCCCACTCGCCGTGGCCCAGCAATCTGGCGAAGCGCGCGAACTGCGTATCGTTGCCGACCGCGACGATGACCCAGCCGTCGGCGGCCTCGAACGCCTGATAGGGCACGATGGTGGAATGCGCATTGCCCCGGCGCGCCGCAACCGCGCCCGAGGTCAGGTAGAATTGTGCGAGATTGCTCAGGCTTGCCAGCGTGCAATCCAGCAGCGCCACATCGACATGCTCGCCCTTGCCGGTGGATTTGCGCTTGTGCAGCGCCGCCAGGATGCCGATAGCGGCGTGAAGGCCCGTCATGATATCGCTGAGCGCGACGCCGGCCTTCATCGGCGCGCCGCCGGGTTCGCCCGTCACGGCCATCAGCCCGCCTGCGGCCTGCGCCATGATGTCATAGCCCGGCTCGCCCGCCAGCGGGCCGTATTGGCCGAAGCCGGTGATGGAAGCATAGATGATATGCGGGTGGCGCGCCCTGACGCTTTCATAATCGAGGCCGTATTTTTTCAAACCGCCGACCTTGAAATTCTCGATCAGGATATCGCATTGCGCGATCAGCTGATGGATCAGCGCCTGCCCCTCGGGTTTGGCGATGTCGATGGCGGCCGAACGCTTGTTGCGGTTGCAGGACAGGTAATAGGCGCTTTCCGTGGTATCGTTGCCGTCGGCGTCCTTCATATAGGGCGGGCCCCATTTACGCGTGTCGTCCCCTTCGCCGGGGCGCTCGATCTTGATGATGTCCGCGCCGAGATCGCCCAGCATCTGCGTGCAGGAAGGCCCCGCCAGTACGCGGGAGAGGTCGAGAACGCGAATGCCTGAAAGCGGGCCGGACATTGTTTAAATCACTCCCACGGTCTGAAAGTCTGGAACATATAAGCGCCCGCCAGCACGATGCCGACGGCGAAGCCGGGGCCTGCGGGAATTTGCAGGCGGTGGAAAGAGGGCCTGACCCTGTTCTTGTAAGCCGCGTGCAACCCCACCGCAATCCCGTGCAGCAGGCCCGCGAACGCGCCGAGCGAGAGCGCCATCATCACCATCTCGGGCCCGAGCCACAATCCGGCGGCCCCCATAAGCTTTACATCGCCCAGACCCAGCGCATCCTGCTTGTAAACATAATTCGCAACGGCGCGAATGAGGTAAAGGATGCCAAAGCCGCTCACGCCGCCCAGCAGCATCTGCGTGACGTCAAGAAATTGCCATGCTGTCATGATATGAAAAAGAATGCCCAGCAGGGCGAAAGGGAATACCAGTATATTCGGTAAAAGCCGCACGCGCAGATCGATCGCGGAAAGCCATGCTAGCAACGCTAGCGCCGCGATAAGGCAGGTAAGGGCAATCCATGCAGACATAAAAAGTTCCCGTTCAATACTGGCGTTCATGGCGAAACTGGCACGGGTGCCGCCAGCCGTCAACCGTGACGGCTTTGGAATCCCTGAGGGATTTCGCGAGGAATTTTCGTGGATAGAGCGTAAACCTTCCTGTGGATGGTTGTGACAAATGCATCAATTTGCTCTAGTTTCAGGTGGAATGGTCTGATTCGATGGGTTATCCGGGAGTATCAGGCTACCTGCCGGACTGATTCTTACTATTGGGATTTCAAGATTTAATGCCCGAAAGACATAAAGTGTTAGTTGTCGAAGACAATGATTTCGTGCGGATGCAGATTGCCAGCCACCTGAAGGGGGCGGGCTACGATATTTTTGAAGCGGCGGATGGCGACGGTGCGCTTGACCGTCTTGATGCCGATCCCGCCATCGCGCTCTCGATCGTGGATGTGCGCATGGACCCGATGGGCGGTTTCGAATTCATGAAGATCCTGCGCGACAACGACAATAAAATGCCCGTGATCCTGGTGACGGGCGATGATACCGCCGACCTGCTGGAGCAGGCCGGAAAATATGGCGCGGCGGCCGTGCTGATGAAGCCGGTCGAGAAAGAGCGCCTTGTGCGCACGGTTGAGCGCACGCTGGCGGCGGTCCCGAAGCCGGACGGCGGCAGGGGGCATTTATAGCGATGATGTGCGGAAATGAAAAATTGCGGAACCTGATGATGGCGGCGGCCTGTACGGCGCTGCTGATGGGGTGCGCGGACGCCAGCGCCCCCGGTGGCCGCAATGTGAATATCCCGACGCCCAATCAGGCGGAACAGCGCAAGGAAGCGGTGAACGAACGCCCCGACAGCGTGATGTACCTGCCCTTGGGCAAGGATGTGCTGGTCCCCGAGGTCAGCGTTGATGATCCGCTGCCGTCAGAGATCGTGGGGCCTTTCGAACTGCGCTCGGAAACTCTTGCTGGTGCCCTCCAGCTTATTCTGGCCGACTATGAAGTGCCGCTGGCTTTCGAAACCGATGAGGGCCTGAACCGCCGCATTACGGTCGCGAACCTGAGCGGGCCGGTGGGGCAGGTGGTGCGCAACGTCTGCGGCCTTGCCGATCTGTATTGCAGCTATGAAAACGGCTTGCTGGTCGTAAAAAACAGGCAGACATTCACCGTCAAGATTCCGCCGATCAGTCAGGACGCCGCCTTCATGCAGAACGTGGCGACGGGCTTGCAGGCCGTTCTGGGCGAGGGCGCGACCGTGACGGTCGATCCGTCCACGCGTACCCTCGTTTATCGCGCATCCCAGCGCAGTGCCGAAGTGGCGGAGCGCTATTTCCAGCGGATGCGTTCCAGCACCGCGCTGATCGTGTTTGAAACCTATATCTGGGAAGTCGCGCTGAACGCGGGCAATTCCGCCGGCGTGAAATGGAATCTGCTCGATACGTTCGGCAAGTTTGCCGGTAACATCAATGTTTCCGGAAGCGTGGGCGCCGACTTCACCAACCCGATCAGCATCGGCCTGCCGACCACGAAAGGCGCCGATGGCGGCCCGTTTACGCCGACGAAGGTATTCGATTTTCTCTCCACTTTCGGCGCGGTGAAGACGATTTCCCAGCCGCAGATCACCGTGCTGTCCGGCTCGCAGGCCAAGCTGCGCGCGGCGGATACGCAGAACTACGTGGCTGAAGTGTCGGAAACCATCGATGACGGCCTGAGCCGTACCTCGGTGAACACCGCCTCCATCGATACGGGCTTCACGCTCACCATCGCCAGCGCGTGGGATAATGCCACGGTTTACGCCGATGTCGAGATCACCCTGACCGACGTGTCGGAAATTCAGGATTTTGACTTCCAGTCCGGCGACGGCGGCAGCACGACTGTGCAGCTTCCGAAATCCACCGAGCGCGAGCTGACGACGCAGATCCGCGTGCGCCCCGGCGACTCGGTGCTGATCGCGGGGCTGGTGCGTGAAACCGACGCCTATGACAAGGCCGGATTCGGCTTCATGAAGCCGTTCATCCCGACCAGCCGCACGGTGACGACGCGCAATCTCGAACTGGTGTTCCTGCTGCGCCCGCGCGTCGTGGTCTATACCAGCCCGAAAGAGGAAGCGCATTTCAACGCGGTCAAAGCCTATGGCGAACAGCCCAGGGCGGTTTCGGCCCATGTGTCTCCCGCCGCTTACGAGGCATCCTCCCCGTCCGCGACGGCATACGAGGGTAAAAATATCCTGCCCGTGCCGACACCGGCGCCGCAGGAAGCGCCGATACCCATGCCCGTGGGCGAGCCTGTGCCGCTGGGTTCCGTTTCTCCTGACCTGATGGACCCGTCGGGGGGCTGATAGATGATGATAAGAAATATGGCACGTCTGGTTGTAACGTTGGGATTGATCGCGCTGAATGTTGTCGCGGTGGCGGGGCCTGTGTCGGCGCAAACGGCGTTCGGCGACCCGCCGGCGCGCGGCGGCACGGGCACGGCGGCGGGCGGCGATCTGGTGCCTGTGCAGGCGGCTATTGATGGCGGCTCCATTTCCGTCGGTGCGACTTCGCAGGTCGTGGTGCTTTTCCGCAATGACAGCGGACGCCCGCTACAGACCGGCGCGATCCAGCTTTATCCGTCTTCGACGGTTTCAGCCAATACGGCCCTCAACAATTGCAGCGGTGAAGAACTGGCGGCGGGCGCTGTCTGCGCCGTGTCCATTTCCGTCAAGGGCCTGCAGGCCGGCAGCTGGCGCGTGGAAATGCTGATGCGCCATAGTGGCCGCGCCCGCCTGATTACGGCCACCCTGTCCGGCACGGTGACGGCGGCCGATACGGGCGAGAAAGAATTCATCAGCGATATCGAGGCAATTCCGAACGAGCTGGATTTCGGCGATTTGCAGTCGGCCCAGTCTGTGGTGCGCGGCGTGGTTTTGCGTAACATCACATCCGAAGCGATCGATATCAATGCCATTTATATCGAGGCCGCCGCTCAGTCGGGTTACTCCCTGCGCACGGATTGTTCGCGTCTGAACCCCGGTCAGGCCTGCATCGTGACGGTGACATGGTCGCCGGTGCTGGAAGGGCAGGCGAGCGGCGTCCTGCTGGTGGAGCATGACGGCCCCACATCTGTCGCCAGTGTCATGCTGGAAGGTGAATTCAAGCCCACGGAAACGCAGCAGGCCAAGGCTTTCCCGCGCGCGGTGCCGGGCAAGGGGCTGCTGGTGGCTTCGCAGGAAAAAGTGGATTTCGGCACGGGGGTGGCGACGACGTCCGCCATTACCGTATCGCTGGTCAATATCGGCGACGCGCCGCTGACCATCGGCGATGTGCAGATGGCGAACGGCGATAATGGCATCAGCGTCAGCAAGAAAGGCTGCGCGGCGAAAACCGTGCTGGAGCCTGTCGAAGCCTGCCCGCTGACCCTGACCTGGTCGCCGGTGCGCGAGGGGGCTGTCCTTGACGACGTGCAGGTCACGCACAACGGCACGCGGGGCGTGCTGGTCCTGCCGGTGCGTGGTTCATCGTCGGCAATCATTTCGCAGGATACGAAGGCCGTGCGCATTTCCAGCGCTACGGATACTGCGTCCCTGGGGCCGGGCGATAATCTGGGCAGTGCGAGGGAAACCGTCATCGTGCGCGATAATAGCATCGATCCCGCCAGTGTGCTGGATGGATTTGTCGTAACGTCGCATTCTGCCAAGCGTGGCATCATCTCCGGCCCCGGCGGCAGCCGCATCGTCTATGACGGTGAGGAAGTCGTGATCGGTGGATTCTTATGGACTGTCAATATCCGTTCCAGCGGCGTAGAGTTCCGCAGCGGCGACGACAAGGTCCTGCTTCTTTTTGATCGTTCTTTATCTTCTGTTAACCGTGTTACGGGACAATCGGGTAGTGGCGGCAATGCATCCGGCGGATCTTCGTCGTCTGCGGCCGCGACAGGTTCCAACTAATATTCTTTATATAAGAGCAGAGTTCTTCTGTTTTTCACATGAGCGATCAGGATTTGCCACCAGACCCGTCAGGGGGTACAGGCGTAGATACCACCCCTCCGGTAGAACGGAAGGGTGCTGATCGTCGTCAGGCGGCGGGCGCGCCGCCCGGCGGCTTCGAGCGCCGCCAGTGGGGCGATCGCCGCCGCCGCAACGCCGAAGGCCGTGAGCGCTACCTTGATATGGTGCAGCGTGAACGTGCCGTCCTGCTGGAACAGGGCGTCAGCCGTTCGACGGAGCAATTACTCGATATGGCCGGCGTTACCGGCGCTTCCGAACATGAAACCGAAGAGGGCGTGCGCGACCGCGCCACGGGCGATCTGCTGCGTTCGGTCCTGCCGGTGCAGTCGTGGCTGCCGCTCTCGATCCACCTGATCGGCTTGCAGGACGGCGTGATGAAGATCGCGCCCCTGCACGAGGTCAATGACCGCCAGATCAAGACGCTTTTATCCGCCGCCAATCGCTCCGGCTTTGCCGTGCAGCGCGTTGAGGTGGAGATGTGGGATCGCGCCGAACTGATCCAGACGCTGCGCCGCGTGCACGATTTATCCGCCGACCGTTCAGAGAAGACGCTGGCGCAATGGCTGGCCGATATCGACAACGGCCTGCTGCTGAACCAGTTCCAGCGCGACATGATGGCCGAAGCGTTGCAGATGCGCGCTTCCGATATCCATCTGTTGCAGGATAACAGCCCCGATACGCCCAACTGGATCAAATACAGGATCGACGGCGATCTCGTGCCGATGCACCTGCTTTCCGCCGACGCCATGGCGCGTCTAACCACGCTTTTGAAACGTGACGCGGGCCTGAACTTCGGGGACAAGACCACGCCGAAAGATGGCCGTTTCGGTTTCACATGGCAGGGCCGCCAGATCGACGTCCGCGTCGCCGCCGGCCCGCACGCGCAGGAAGGCGAGAAGCTGACGCTGCGTCTGCTCGATCGCGCGTCGCTCAAGGGTTTCGATGAATTGTTCCGCCGCCATCCCGACGTGGCCGACCACCTGAGCAGGCTGCTCTCCCCCGAGATCAAGGGCGGCGGCGGCATGATCCTGCTTTCGGGTCCGACCGGTTCCGGTAAGACCACGACGCTTTATGCCTGCGTGCAGCAGATCGACCGCCGCCGCAAGCACGTCCTGACGATTGAGGACCCGATCGAATATGAACTCCGCTACGCCACGCAGTGGCAGGTGCGGCCCGGCATGGACGGCGGCTCGTTCGCCGACCTGATCCGCGCCGCGATGCGCCATGATCCCGACTACATCATCATCGGCGAGATGCGCGACGGCGACACGGTGGAAACCGCGCTGCGCGCCGCTGAATCGGGCCACACCGTGATTTCGACCATCCACGCCGATACCGCGCTCCAGACCTTTGAGCGCCTGCGTTCGCTGATGCCGCACGAACGCGAGCGTTCCTCGACCTACACATTGTCGCAACAGGTCAAGGCGATCATGAACCAGCGCCTGGTGCGCACGCTCTGTCAGGGCTGCGCGCACAAGACCAGCGCCGGGCGCTATCTCGATGAACGTGAAATGGCGCAACTGCATGTCACGCCGGAGACCGATATCCGTACGCACAACACTGCCGGCTGCGATCTGTGCAACCGCACGGGCATTCAGGGGCGCACGCTGCTCCTCGACGCCATATTGATCGATTTGCCGCCGGGCGCCCGCAACAGTATTTACGAAGCGCTTATGAGTAATGTTAATGCTATAATAGGGCAGAAGGGCGTCATCCTCCATACGCGCCGCGAAGGCTTGATCGATCTGGTCACAAGCGGCCTTGTGGATCCGAAATCCGCCCTCACTTATTTGGAAGATTAACCTGGGAAGGGGTTAAACGATGCAGCAATGGGTGGCAGAAGTCGCCTATGATACCCATTCCGGCCCCAAGCGGGCCGTGGAATCGTATTATCTGCCCACCATCGACGATGTCCGCGCGCAAATTACCAAAAACGGCGGTTATGTATTATCCATACGCCCGCATGAACGTTCGTCCATCGAGCGCGTCTTCGCCCGTTCAAGCTGGTGGCAGGTGCAACTCCTGCGCGGCATCCAGTTCCGCTCAACGTCCACGTCGCCGGGCGTGGCATTGTGGAAAATCATACAGGCGGAAACCAGCCCGATGCGCCAGAACATTCTGGCGCCGGCGCGTGAATCCCTATCCCGTGGTATGGGTGTCATCGACGCCCTGAAAGCACTACGTATCTTTGACCACAGCACGCTTGCCATCCTGGCGGCGAGCGAGCGCGCCAACAAATTGCAGGAAGGCATCCCGCACGCGATCCATTCGATCACCCAGAAAAAGAAAAACACCCGCGCCATCGCCGGCACGATGTCATGGCTGGCCTTCGACGTGATCTCGATCGTGCAGGCGCTGTTCTGGGGCAAGGGCATGGTCCTGAAATGGTTCCGTGAGAACCCGCCGACCGACCCCGCCGAGCTTGAAAAATTCACGCAAGTGGTGGGGCGGCTGGAACTGACATGGGATGTGCTGATCTGGCTGGCCTTCGCCTCGGGCGGTTTTATGGCATGGACGGTGACTTCCTACTTGCTGAACAAGGGCAAGGACGACTGGCCGACGGCGCGTATAGTACGGAAAATACCGCTGGTGGGCGGCTATCTGCGCGATCTCGGCTTTGCGGATTCCATGATGGCGGCGGCGCGTATGTTGCGCGGCATGGTGCCTATTAACGATACATTACGTCAATCGGCGGGCGCGACCACGGTGCCCGAGGTCAGCGCCTACTGGCAGGCCGCCAGCAAGGAACTGGAGCGCGGCGTCTTGCTCGGCTCGGCGCTCGACCGGCCGCCGCTGACCCGAAATGAACGCCTTGAACTGGCAAGCTTGTCTGACCTCGGACAAGTTGCTACAGTATTGGAGTCTATAGCAGAAATGCGTCAAGCGTCTGCCAAGACAAAACACGCCCTTATCGTCTGGGTGGCCTTCGGTCTCACAGGCGTCTTCCTCACTATCGCTTTTGGTAGTGCCATCTATGCGTTGACGGTTATGAATATGAGCATGGACAGCATGATGGGTGGACTTATGGAAGGAGCAATGTAGGTTGCCTCTGTCTTTTAAGGACAATCCCTTCGCGAAGAAAAAGAATTCCATACCGCAAGCGGTATCGGAAAACCCTTCTGCCCCTTCAATGCCGCAAAATTCCAGTCTCAAGCCGGGAATCGCCGATTATATCGCCGGCGAAACGCGTGAATTTAAAATCTCCCTGAAACCCTATCTGCCGGGCGATCTTGTCGGCGGCTCGGTGCCGCATGTCCCGGGAACGGAAGAAGAGGCCGTCTGGAACGCGGCGTCGCAGGCCTGTAGCACGGAAAAGGTTCATTACTGCTATTCCGTCGATCAGGGGCGCCTTTGGTATCTGGCCTGCCCCTCGAACGCGCTGGCTTCAAACCCCGACAGCTGGTGCCCGTTGGCGGCGGCCCTGCCGGGGAACAGCGAATACTGGGATCGCCAGACCGTTTATATCTATGAACAGGAAGGCACGGCCGCCGCGCTGCGCTGGGACCCGGAAACCGGACGGATGCAGGTTTTCCTCGGCGCCGCGCGTACCCTGTTGCCGCGTATCCAGAGCATGGATGCTAATTTCGTCACGGTGAACCCCGAAGTCGCGCAGACGATCCCCTGGCATAATCGCGCCCTGCGTACCGAATTGCTGTCGCGTGCGGCGGCGCGCGCCTTGCTCTTCTTCGGTCTGGGGCTGAATATCGTCATCATGGCCATATTGGTGTTCAGCTATATGAATATCAACTTCGTGGAGCGCAACCTCGATCAGGTGAAGACGCAGACCGAGCAGGCTTCCATGAATCTGATGATCAATGCGGCGAACGCGTTGCAATCCGATGCCATTAAGCACATGGTGCGTATTCAGGACCTTCTGGACACGCTCGGCACGGTCGATGGCACATTGGTCAAATACGATGTAAGCGGCGGCAGGGTCGAGTGGGAGGCGTTATTACCGCCTTCTTTCCAGGGCGGCGTGGGCAGCATAAGGGGGCAGGTGCAGCCCGGCATGGAAAAAGACGGCCGCGTCCGTATCAAAGGGACGAATTAATCTTTTTTTAATAAAGACACGAGGGTTTATTGTACTGAAACGAAAAGAAAAATACTATAAAGCCGGAAACGCGGGTTTATACTGTTTTAAGTTTTAGGCGATAAAATTAATAAATAAGGGTCATACTTTCATAAAAATGACTGTAAAAACAGACATCAGTTTCAGGAGTGATTGACGTGGATTCTAAATCCATCAATTGGAACGCGCTTTTTAAAAAGCTGACAAGCTCGCAGTCCAGCCATGACCTGAATGTATTTCTGGAGCGGATGCCGCAAACTGCCGGTCATACGATATTGATCGCTGCGGGCATCGCCTGGGCTTCAGCCGCCGCAATCGGCCTTTTTACCACCGTCCAGATCCAGAATATGACCCAGTTTCGTGCGGATCTGAAAGAGGCGGAAGCGCTGCGTCCTATCGTGCCGACAATCCG
>CAKTCH010000033.1 GCA_934538895.1 uncultured Alphaproteobacteria bacterium | reverse complement strand
ATTTCCAACCGCGCATACGCCCGGAAACGGCGGAAAACCGGGCTTTATGCGTTTCGCAGCCGGATATTTTACCTTTGACAATCGACGTAAAATCAGACAACTAGAGGGCTGTTCTATCATATTGCCTGCGAAGGCTTAAGAGACTGATAATACTGCCGCCCCTGCCGGCAAAACGTACCAACAACTTTCAAGGAGGCCGTCCTGTGCCTGTAAGCGTTGCCAACCGAGGATTAAAACGTATCTGCCCCAGCTGCGGCACACGTTATTACGATTTCAATAAACGCCCGGTTCTGTGCCCGGAATGCAAAACCGAATTCACCGGCGAGATCAAGGTGAAGGCGCGCCGTGGCCGCGCTTCCGTGGTGGAAGACGACGATGCGGTTCTCGGCGATGAAGGGCTGGAGAACAAGGAAGCGGCGCTGAACGAAGAAGATGACGTTCTGGACGAAGGCGACGATACGGTCAGCCTGGACGACGTCGAGGAAGATGACGAAGACAGCGACGACGAAGACGCCATCGACATGGACGAAATAGATGACGATTTCGAAGACGACGACCTCGACGAGGATGAAGATGATGACGGCGACGACGGCGACGACGAAGTTGACGAGGATTAATGGGACGTTCTGAACCCGTTACCCCCGGCCCGTTTTTCTGGATCGATGTGATGCTGCCGGCCCGCGTGGATGATTCCGTGGCCGGCAGTCTTCTTGACGCCCTGAACGACTGGGCGCTTTCCGCCACCGCTATCCGCGACGGCAACAAGCATACGCATGACTGGCATTTGCGCTGGATGGTAGAGGGGGAACCTGCCGCCGATGACGTGCTGCTGCGTGTCACGCTGGCGTTGCAAATGGCGGGGCTCGATATCAGCCTGAGCGCCAGCGACATTAAAATCGAACCCGTGCCGGATATCGACTGGCTGGCGCACAGCTACCGTCAATTCGCGCCGTTTACCGTCGGCGATTTTTACATTTACGGCAGCCATTATGAAGGTGATAAGCCCGCCGATAAAATACCTCTGCAAATCGATGCCGCGACGGCCTTCGGTTCCGGCGAGCATGGGACGACGGCGGGCTGCCTTGAGGCGATGCAGGAATTGAAGAAAGACGGTTTCGCGCCGCGGGGCACGCTCGATCTGGGCACAGGCTCCGGCATCCTTGCCATTGCCGCATGGAAGTTATGGGGCACGCCCGTTTTCGCCACCGACATAGACCCCGAATCGGTGCGTGTCACGGAAACCCACGCGCAGATGAATGACACGCCTTTGTCCATCGCCGCCCTGACCACGGAAGTCGCCGACGGTTTCGACTCCCGCCGTTTGCGCGGAGATGAAAAATTCGATCTGGTAATCGCCAATATCCTGGCAGGCCCGCTGATCGCCATGGCGGGCGACCTGATCGGAACCGTCGCGCCGGGCGGCTATGTGCTGCTGTCGGGAATGCTGGGCACACAGGCCGCCGAAGTCGGCGAAGCCTATACCACACGCGGATTAATGCTGAAAAAGCGTTACGACCGCGCCGAATGGACGAGCCTGCTGCTCAAGGCGTAAGCCCGTACCGGACAGGTGACGCAATAATATTACGACCGCGGCGGCTTTTATTTCATCATTATCCCTGTATACTCGATCTTAAGCCAGCGTTTGCCGGCCCGGGGCCTCGAAAACCCTTTCTGTAATGCGGCTGGCATCAGCCGTGACTGGTGCTGTCTTCATACAAGCAGCGTCAGAGATGTCGCTTCTCGGTCATTGACCGGGGAGTGACAGCGCATGTCCAACGTGAGAGCGTAAAGGCTGTCACGCCGTTTCATTACAGGCGGTTTTCGATCCCCGGTCGCCAAGGAAGGTTCCTTGGTGGCCTTTTTTCACGATGAATGGGGATCGATATGCCGTATCTGTTCTTAACCTTTTTATTCATTATTTTCGTTTCGCCCGCCCGTGCCCAGATCAGTGCCGATCACTGGCTGGGCGGGGCCGTGCGCGTGGGGCCGTCATCGACGCCTTGCGACACGAGCGCAACGGGCGCTATCAGATTCGACAGTCATTCCCAGGTCTTGAAATATTGCGATGGCGCGACGTGGCGCACGGTCGGCGCCACGATATCGGGCGCCGACAATACGCCTGATGCTTTCAGTTTTACCGACATGACGAACCAGCCGCTCAATACGATGGTTTTCAGCGATGTCATTACGATCATGGGAATCGACCCGGACCAGACCGTCAGCGTTACGGGGGCCGGGACACCGCAAATCAGCATCAATAACGGGCCATGGGTGACCGCCGCCAGCATCAGCGCCGGGGATGAGTTGCAGGTGCGGTTGATTTCCAGCGGCTCGATAAGCACGGCGCGCAGCGCCGTCGTGACGGTGGGCAGCGTCAGCGACACATGGAGCGTGACGACGCGGGTGGGGCAGACTTATATTTTCCTGACATCGACGTATTATACCGGGGATTTCGGCGGGATTGCCGCTGCCGATTTCATATGCATGACGCGCGCGAACGCCGCGAGCCTGCCCGGCGTATGGAAGGCGGTCATATCCGATGACACGACCGATGTGAAAGACAGGCTGGCTATCGTTTATCCTGTGGTCAATCTGAATAACAGTGTCGTCGCCAGCATCAATTTCTGGTCGGAGTCTCTCACGGTGCGTGCCCGGACGGAGTTCAATGCCGATCAGGGTGACAGCGGCGATCAGACTTTCTGGGGCGGCACCGCCCCTGGCGGGATTAAGGCAGGCAATACCTGCAACAACTGGACATTGGCAGCCGGGCAGGGCCGCACCAATATCATTCTGACGGGACAGAATATTTATGGCTTGTATACCAGCGCCAGCCAGACCTGTACAACTGCGCGCCGCATTGCCTGTATGCAGCAATGACGCCGCCGGTATCAGTCAAATTTCTTTCTGGCCGTGCGCAGGACGGCTTGCAGCAGTATATGGATGGCGATCAGCCCGCCCGCCAGCAGCAGCATGGGATTGGAGAAATTACTGGCATCGAGCGCGTAGACGTACTGCGCCAGCAGATTGATGATATAGCAGATCAGCGCGACATAGGGCACCGCCGGGCGGTATTTCTTTTCCGCCACGGTCAGAACGATCGCGCGCAGGGTAATCAAATCGAATACGACGCCCAGTCCCAGGATATAGATCAGCATTTATTCCACCGTCACCGATTTCGCCAGGTTGCGTGGCTGGTCGACGTCCGTGCCTTTGGCGACCGCCACATGATAGGCTAGCAGCTGGACAGGGATGGTGTAAAGTATGGGGGCCAGTTCGATCGGCGCGGGGTCGAGCTGCACATGCCAGCGGGCGGCGGCAGGCAGCTTTTGCGCGCCCTGCGCATCGGTGATCATCAGCACCTGCCCGCCGCGGGCGATGGTTTCCTGCACATTCGAGGCGGTTTTTTCGAACAGCGGATCGCTGCCGGGCGCGACGACGACGACGGGCACGTTTTCATCGATCAGTGCGATGGGGCCATGCTTCATTTCACCGGCGGCGTAGCCTTCGGCGTGGATATAGGAGATTTCCTTCAGTTTCAGCGCGCCTTCCAGCGCGACGGGGTAGAGATAGCTGCGGCCCAGATAGAGCACGTCGCGCACATCGGCGATTTCGCGCGCGATATCGATGACGGGTTTCTCGGTCGAACGAATGGCCTCGGCCACGAGTGCGGGCAGACGGCGCAGGGATTCCGTCATGCGGGTTTCCTCGTCACCCCGGATCAGGCCGCGCCTGACCGCCAGCCCCAGCGCCATGCACAGTAATGTCGTCAGTTGCGTCGTGAAAGCCTTGGTCGAGGCGACGCCGATTTCCGGCCCCGCCAGCGTGTGCAGCACCATGTCGGATTCGCGCTCAATCGTGCTTTCGATGGTGTTGACGACGGAGATTATGGTTTGCTTCTCGCGCCTGCTGTAACGCAGCGCTTCGAGGGTATCGAGCGTTTCGCCGCTTTGCGAGACGAACAGGGCGACGCCTTCTTGCGGCATCGGGGCCTCGCGATAGCGGAATTCGGAAGCCACGTCGATCTCGACCGGCAGGCGCGCGATTTTTTCGAACCAGTATTTACCGACCATGCAGGCATAAAAAGCGGTGCCGCACGCGACCATCGTCAGGCGCGGCGCTTTGTCGAGCGCGGTCAGGATATTTTCCGGCACAGTGATTTTCCCCGTGGCCGGGTTGATGAAGGTATTGAGCGTATCGCCGATCACAGCGGGTTGCTCGTGGATTTCCTTGATCATGAAGTGGCGGTATTCGCCCTTGCCCGCGGTGGCCCCGGATTGCGCGGTGATGCGGACGGGGCGGCTCTGCACTTCGCCCGCTTTGTTATAGATGGTCACACCTTCACGGGTGACGACGACGCGGTCGCCGTCTTCGAGGAAGGAGATTTTCTTAGTGAGCGGCGCCAGCGCGTAGGAATCGGAGGCCATATACATTTCGCCCTCGCCGTAACCGACCGCGAGCGGCGTGCCCTGCCGTACGCCGATCAGCAGATTGTCTTCGCCCGCGAAGAGCAGCGCCAACGCGTAGGCGCCTTCCAGACGGTCGAAGGCCGCCATCGCCGCCTGCTGCGGCTTCATGCCCTGTCTCAGATTGCGGTCCACCAGATGGGCGACGACTTCGGTGTCGGTTTCGGTTTCAAAGCGGTACTGGTCCTGCTGCAATTCATCGCGCAGCGCGACATAGTTCTCGATGATGCCGTTATGCACGACGGCCACGCGTGCGGTCGCGTGCGGATGCGCATTGTTCTCGGTCGGGCCGCCATGAGTCGCCCAGCGCGTGTGGCCGATTCCCGCCGTGCCGCGTATGGGGGATTTTTTGAGCCGGGCTTCGAGATTGCCGAGCTTGCCTTCCGCGCGCAGGCGTTCAATCCTGCCGTCCTGCAAGGTGGCGATGCCAGCGCTGTCATAGCCGCGATATTCAAGACGGCGCAGCCCCTCGACCAGCAGGGGCGCGACGTCTTTATGACTGGAGAGGATGCCAACGATACCGCACATACAAACATTCCTTTATTTAACACAACGGCCACGACGGGCACGACGATATTGAGATTAAATCACGATTCTTCTAATGCCATCTTTCAACATTCGGGAGTTAAAGTTCATTCTTGCTCGTCGTGTTTATTTCTTTTTTATCACAGGCTTGCGCAGGTTTGACTGGCGCGCGCGGGCGATGGCGAGTTTGTCTTTGGGGACGTCTTCGGTGATGGTGCTGCCGGCAGCAAGATAGGCGCCGTCGCCGATGGTGACGGGGGCGATCAGGTTGACGTTGCTGCCGACCATGACGTTTTTGCCGATAACGGTTTTGTGCTTGTTGACGCCGTCGTAATTGGCGGTGATGGCGCCGCAGCTGTAATTCACACCTTCGCCCAGAACGGCGTCGCCGATGTAAGCCAGGTGCCCGGCTTTGACGCCTTTGCCGAGCCTGGCGTTTTTCACTTCGACGAAGTTGCCGATATGGACGTTCTCGCCCAGTTCCGCGCCGGGGCGCAGACGCGCAAAGGGCCCGATAGTGGCACCGGGTTTCAGGCGGGCGCCTTCGAGATGGGAGAAGGCGCGGATGGTGACGTTATCCTCGATGATGACGCCGGGGCCGATGAAGACGTTGGGTTCTATCACGACGTCCTGCCCCACTTCGGTATCGTAGCTGAAATAGACGGAGGCCGGGTCGGGCATGGTGACGCCCGCTTCCAGCGCGTTCAGACGCATGGCGGATTGCACGATATATTCCATCATGGCGAGATCGACGCGGGAATTGACGCCCTGCACTTCGTCGAGATCCTCGGTCACGGCGATCTGGGTTTTGTAACCGGCCCTGCCCGCGATGGCGGGAAGGTCGGTGATATAGAATTCTTTTTGCGCATTCGCGTTCGTAAGCTTGCCCAGCCATCCGGCAAGATGCGCCCCGTCGACGCAGAACGCGCCGGTATTGCAGAGATTGATCTTGCGCTGCTCGACGGTGGCATCCTTATGCTCGACGATCTTTGCGAGCGTGCCATCGGCGTTTTCGACAAGGCGGCCAAAATCAGGCGTTGGATTATAATAAGCGCCCAGTACGGCCAGCCCCGTTTCCTGATCGTGATGACGCGCCTTGACCAGATTTTTGAGCGTGGGCAGCGTGATCAGCGGCATGTCGCCGAGGAGGATCAGCACATCGCCCTTGAAGCCTTTCAGCGCGGGCAGCGCCGCCTTAACCGCATCGCCCGTGCCCAGCGCTTTTTTCTGGACGACGCAGATATGGGGCGCGACGGCCTCGCGCACATCGTCCATATCGGGAGCGGTGACGACGATAATGCGGACGGGTTTCAGTTTTTGCACCGTCGCCAGCAGCCAGTGCACCAGCGCACGCCCCGCCAGCGGATGCAGGACCTTGGGCAGAGTGGATTTCATCCGCTTGCCGCGGCCCGCCGCGAGGATGATGACGGCCAGTTCCGGTTTCGCCTTTTTCGTTTTCATGATAAATCCTGAATAACAGACCCCTCTTTTATCTGGAATAAAGGAGGGGCCAAATCAAATAACATAGTATTTCAGCGTATTTCAGGCGATCAATTACGCGCGGCGGCCTTGATCACTTTGTGGCCGTTGGTGTATTCGGTCAGGTGCATGAAGAGCGTGCCATATTCGGTTTTGACGCGGATTTTCACCGGGACCGCTGGCATGTCGTCGCTGACGCGGGCGAACCATACGGTGGGCAGGCTGCCTTTCTGGCGGCCCTGTTCTTGAATCGACATCCAGCCGCGCGGCTTGACGTGCCATTCACCGCCCGCCGGAACCACCTCAACCTGGCAGCGTGAGGTCGGGCCGTCATAAACGTTGTAATCGGTCGGGATCAGCACTTCGTCCATGTCGTGCTTGAAGGCCAGCTGGAACGCGCGCTTGCCGTCGAAGATTTTCGAGGTGCCTTCGCATTTGCCGTCATTCTGGATATGTTTCATGACTTCCAGCGTCGCGGTCAGGACGTCGGTCGTGTCCCTGACCAGTTCGGGATCGATATTTTCCGGGCTTTTATCCTTGCTGGCTTCGATGATGCGCAGGCTTTTGAAACTGCCGTCCTGATTGTACCGGTACTCGGTCAGGTCTTCGTCGCCGCGCCAGGTCGCCACCGAACGGTGCACTTCCGGATGATCCTCCGGCGTGTCCAGCCAGCCTATCGTTTCGAATGTGCCCCGCCACGGGACCAGACGTTCGAGAAAGCCGATCGTCTGCGCGCCGAGCCTGAGGTTATAACGCCTATCGTTTTCATAAGATACATCCAGTTTGGCTTTTACGGCGTGGATGCCCCCGGCATACACATCGTAATACATGGTCTGTGTGGCCGCCGATTCAGGCGTCGCCGCCGCCACGGCAGGCTGCGCCTTGTTCGCGTGCGCGGGCAGCGCCAGCATCATACCCAGAGTCATCGATATGACAAAAAACTTGTTCTTCATGATTTTCCCCAACAGAAGCGTATCTTCCTCTTATATTGCATCAGCGCATACGGAATGTAAAATGATAGATAACGATCATTTTTACATAGGCCTGAAGAACAGGATATTAGAATCCGGCGCTTCGCCGGATTGCGGCGTTTACGCCTATTTTCATGTTCTTCTTTTGAGACGATAGGAATATCTAATGACACTTTCCGATACTTTGTCCGTCGCGGATATGGAAGCCATCATCAATCAGGCATGGGAAGAACGCAGCCAGGTCGGCATATCGACCACGGGCCGCGTGCGCGACGCGGTGACATATGCGCTGCGGCTTCTGGATCAAGGCAGGCTGCGCGTAGCCGAACCGCGTCATGAGGGGCAATGGCAAACCCATGAATGGGTGAAGAAAGCGATCCTGCTGTCGTTTCGCCTGAACCGCAACGAAGAGATCAAAGGCGCGCCCGGCGATACGATATGGTGGGATAAGGTGCCGCCGAAATTCGGCGGCTGGGCGGGCGGCGTCTTCAACGATGCCGGATTTCGCGCCGTACCCGGCTGTTACGTGCGTTACGGGTCTTTTATCGACAAAGACGTCGTGCTGATGCCGTCCTTCGTGAATATCGGCGCTTATGTGGGCGCGGGCACGATGGTCGATACATGGGCGACGATCGGGTCCTGCGCGCAGATCGGGAAGCGCTGCCATATATCGGGCGGCACGGGGATCGGCGGCGTGCTGGAACCATTGCAGGCGGCGCCCGTTATTATCGAGGACAACGTCTTTATCGGCGCGCGCAGTGAAATCGCGGAAGGGGTACGGGTCGGCACGGGTGCCGTGATTTCGATGGGGGTCTTTATCGGCGCTTCGACAAAAATCGTAGACCGCGAAACCGGAGAGATTACTTACGGGCATGTGCCGCCCTACGCCGTGGTCGTACCGGGTACGCTGCCGGGTACGCCGCGCGCGGACGGAAAGCCCACGCCGGCGCTGGCCTGTGCCGTGATCGTCAAGCGGGCGGATGCCCGGACAAGGGAGAAAACCGCGGTGAATGAGCTGTTAAGGTATTGAAGTTAATAGGGGAATTATTATTTGCCCTGCACGGAAGGATCGTGATACACATATACACTATTTTATGTAAAGCTTTTGGATTTGAAAACTTATGCGGCTGAAAGATTCATATTCTACCGCCACCCTGAAGGAAGCACGGCACCGGCTGACGGATCTGGCTTATATCAAGAGCGAACGGGACGCCGCGGAGGCGGCGCCTGCGCTGATCGCTTTCGCCACCTCGTGGATGAGGGAACGCGATTACCGGATGGGGCTTGCCTGTCTCGACCTCCTGTGCGAGAAAAAATGTCCGCCGGGCGGTAAAATGCTGATGCGTCAGGATGGCGTGACGCCCTCCATTATTCATGATCTAAGCCAGGCGCTTTACTCGATCTCCCTGATTGAGGCGGGTTACGATCTCCCCGACGCCGAGATGCTGCCGTGCCTGAACTTCATGCACGATCTGCCCGAAGAATTCGATGTTACCGAGGCAGACCTCAAGGACAAGCTGCACCTGCATAACGCGCCCCTTTCCGACCGCACCGATCTGCTTGCCATACTTATCGAAAACATGACCAAATCGCGCGGCGGCGTTTACAAATACCCGAATAACCGGGATTATTTCAATAAAGTGCTGGAGCACCCGACGACGGTAATCGCCAAGTTCCAGGATCGTATCCATAATATGGCCACGCTGATCGGCGTCAAGAAAACGGACAGGCATCGCGATTACATCGTCGAAACCATGGAATTGCGCGATACGCTGGAGAAAGCACAGTCCCTTTTCCCGGATTTCACGCCGGTATTCGATATCATGAAGCGCATCGTTTCGACGCAGATTTATTACAACGTGCTGTTCCTGAACAAGGTTTCCAGCGGCAACCCCATCGCGTTCAAAAACGGCAGTATGCCGCGCCTGCGCCGTATCGCGCAGCTGCCCGAGGGCCTGGACCCGTTGAAGATCACCGAAGCGCGCGCCGAAAGCAAGCTCAGGGGAATGGCGCCCCTCTGGAAGCCGGCCCCGCCGATCTGATCCCGTTTGCGTATTGCCCGCACTCTGTTACTCTCGCCTTCATGACATTGATCGACCCCGTAGCCCTGACGCAGGCTCTTGTGCGTTGCCCGAGCGTAACCCCGGCAGATGCGGGGGCGCAGGGTGTGCTGCGCGACGCGCTTTCAATCCTCGGGTTCGATTGCCGCGACCTGCCGTTCGGCAACATCAAAAATCTGCTGGCGCATAAAGGAACGGCGGGGCCGCATATTTGCTTCTGCGGGCACACCGACGTCGTGCCGCCGGGTGATGCCGGGCTGTGGTCGTGCGATCCTTTCGCGGCAACCGTTCGCGACGGCAAAATCATCGGGCGGGGCACCGCCGATATGAAGGCCAATATCGCCGCCTTCGTCGCCGCCGTATCGCAATTCCTGAATAACAAACCGGATTTCAAAGGCGCGATCAGCTTCTTGATTACAGGGGACGAGGAAGCGGACGCCATCGACGGCACGGCCAAGGTTCTGGCATGGATGAAAGACAATAACCGGCTTGCCGATTTCTACCTCGTGGGCGAGCCAAGCAATCCCGATGCCCTGGGCGATGAAATCAAGATCGGGCGCCGCGGTTCGCTGAACGGGACGCTGCGCGTGCGCGGCATACAGGGGCATGTGGCCTACCCGGACCGCGCTGATAATCCCCTGCCGAAACTCATAAAGCTTCTTGAAATCCTGAGTACCCATATATTCGATATGGGTACGGCGCATTTTGCACGCACGAATCTTGAAATCACATCGATCGACGTCGGCAACAGCGCCGCCAATATCATTCCCGCCAGCGGCGCAGCCCATTTCAATATCCGTTTCAACGATACATGGACCGCCGCGACCCTGACGCAGAAACTGCAAGCCTTACTGGATGGAACGGGAATCGCTTACGATCTGAACACTTTCTCCAACGCCGAAGCGTTTGTAACCAAAGTCGGCGTGCTGACCGATCTTGTGAGCAAGGCGGTTTCCGAAGTGACGGGCCGCACACCCCGGCTTTCCACCGGCGGCGGCACGTCAGACGCGCGCTTTGCCGCCCTGTACGGCCCGGTGGTGGAATGCGGCCTGATTAATAAAACGATCCATAAGGCGGATGAGCATGTCGAGATCGAGGACCTGCATACGCTGACCCTGATTTACCGCAGGATACTGGAAAATTATTTCGCGTAATCGACGCGCATCAGGTAGAGGCCGTCAGCCGGGGCCGTAGGCCCGCCCTTGGTGCGGTCGCGTTTTTCCAGTGCGGTTTTTATATCGTCCGGCTGCCATTTTCCCTCGCCCGCCAATGCCAGCGTGCCGACCATATTACGCACCTGATGATGCAGGAAAGAGCGCCCCTCGACATGGAAGCGGATTTCCGTGCCGCCATGACCGTCATAGGCGCAAGATTCGATATCGAGACGGTCCAGCGTTTTGACGGGCGATTTCGCCTGGCATTCGCTGTCGCGAAAGGTCGTGAAATCATGCTGTCCCAGCAGATGCCTTGCCCCGGCGCGCATGGCATCGACATCGAACGCGCGCCACGTCTGCCAGGCGAATCCCCTGTCGATCGTTACAGGCGCCGCGCGGCTGACGAGGCGGTAGGTATAAAGCTTGTTGACGGCGGAGAAACGCGCATGAAATGCCGGGTCCACGGGTTCGGCCCGCAAGATCGCGACAGGCTGCGGGCGCAGATGCGCGTTCAGGGCC
>CAKTCH010000032.1 GCA_934538895.1 uncultured Alphaproteobacteria bacterium | reverse complement strand
GTGAGGCAAAGCCACAAGCGTTAGATGAATTCACAACATTGTTTCATCAGGCTGTAGAAAAACGCCTGTTAGCCGCAGACGTTCCTATCGGTGTTTTATTGTCGGGCGGTCTGGATTCCAGTGCTGTGGCGGCTGCGGCGAGGGCGCTGGGGCATGATGCTCTAAAATCTTATTCTATTCATTTTGATCACGCGGCAGCTTTTAATGAGCGCCCCTATGCCGAGCAAGTAGCCGCTCATGTAGGAACGCATCATAATTGTCTTATGATGAGTGTCGATGACTTTAAGAAAGATCTTTACCGGTTAGTCGAAATTACTGACGAACCTCTGGCCGATCTCGCAACGATACCGCTTTACCGTGTTTGTGAATTTGCAGGGAAAGATGTCAAAGTTCTTTTGAGCGGAGAGGGTAGTGATGAAATTCTAGCTGGTTACCATTATGATCAACTGGCGAGGAAGTATGATATCTTGCGGGCGATTTCAGGAGTTATTCCGAAATATGTCCTGGCAAAAATGCCGCAGCCGATTTTTAAATCTATAGTGCAAGATGGCTGGTCAGGAATCGCGCGATCTCAGGTCTCTGATCCTACTTTGATCTCTCATGATTATCTTCATGCTGTGCAGATTGTTCGTGATGCATACGATGCCTGCCCTTCACCAGAATTAATAGATCAGATGCAGCAAGTCATGATGGGTAACTGGCTGGTAGAGGACTTATTGATGAAGGCCGATAAGTCCAGTATGGCAGCTTCTGTGGAGCTGCGTTGTCCTTTCCTAGACCATGATCTGGCCGAATTTTGTTTCGCCCTCCCCCTTTCTTGGAAGGTTGGTGGTCTTATGAAGGGCTATACAACGAAGCGTGTATTGCGCGAATACGCCCGTACGCGTTTACCTGTAGCTATTATCAATCGGAGCAAGCAAGGTTTCCCTGTACCCGCCGCCTTTTGGCTTAGAAACGATCTTGCGGATTGGGGGCTTGATGTCTTGATGACGTCCCGGCTTGATAGTCTTTGCTCTCGCGTTGAACGAGAATCTTTGTGGCGGTGTTTCAGTGATGGACAGGAGCAACTCTCTCAGGAGATATGGCGCCTGATTATACTTGCTCTTTGGCAAGAGAGATGGTTGCATGACTCATGAAGCTACGTTTTGTGACCTATGCCTATCCTCCTTTATTTTACCCCCGATCGCTGCAAATCAGTCTCTTGGCACGCGCTCTTTCGCCACGACATGATCTTGAGGTCGTCGCCGCGGATTTCGGCCGTTGTAGCGACTCTCTCAGTTCTTTATGCGCAGATTGCAGAACTATACGTGTTTCTCAGTCTTACGTAGGAGATATAGTTTCCCGTATGCAGGGCGATTGCATAAAACGCTGGCTGCTTCTTGATGAGATGTTTCTTCATCTCGGTGCGTTCCGTGATCGTCTTGATCAATTGCTATGGGATGATGTTCATCTCATAACTTTTGGCCAGCCTATGTCTATGCATTTATTGGGGTTGCGATACAAGAAGCGTTATCCCAATTTGCGCTGGACGGCCCACTTTAGCGATCCGTGGAATTACGCCGATTATTCGCTGCATAAGGGATTGGCTCTTTCTCTCAATCATTACTATGAGGGAAAAGTCTATCGTGCTGCCGATTCTTTGATATTCACATCGACAGAAACTATGGATTATGCCCTTAAAGGAAACTATTCTATCTTCATGAAGAAAGCACATGCAGTGCCTCATGGCTATGATGCCCTCTTATATAAAACAGGCAAGACATGTAAAATCGGCATCCTTCGTATAGGATATTTCGGCGTATTCTACGGTAAACGTCAACCTTATAGCCTTTTCTCAGCATTAAGGCTGATTCAGCGGCAAGACGAGAATATTCTTCATAATCTAAAGATAGAGTTCTACGGTGCGGGTGATGGCACCGCTTATACAGACAGTATAGGTGGTTTAGAGAAATATTTATCCTTTAACCCGGGTGTTGATTTTATGGACTCTCTTCGCTTGTCATCGCAGATGGATGGTTTGCTGGTTATCGATGCGCCCGCGCAGGTTAGCCCCTTCTTTCCAAGTAAACTTGCGGATTATATAGGATCGGGCCGCCCGATATTTGGTATTACGCCACCCGGTACCAGCGCGCGTATATTGCATGAATTGGGGATGCCCGTAGCAGATCCCGCTTCTGTTGAGCAGGTGGCCAGAACATTCCATGGTTTCATTGATGATTTGCGGCAACGGACATTACAATTGAACGAGCAAGCCCGTTTAAATTATCGGTCAGATCACGTCGCTGATGTTTTTATGAATGCCATTGCTTAGATTCTATTACGTACAAAAACGAACTCATTACAGCCATAGCCCGGTCTGGTAATAATCTTCGTCAGGTTGAAGCCGCGTGTGTAATAAAAGCTGAAGATAGCATCTGGTGTTGCCACCTCGAAGGGGTATCCTCCGATCCAGTCTCTTACGTCATGCCAGGGAGACATGCCGCGTTCCTTCTTGTAGGTTCTCCATGTATGAAAAGGTTTTCCTTTCATAAGATCGAGAACGCAGGTTAGTGCCCAAGCCCGGAATATGCCATAAAGGAGAAGAAGCGGCTGCATAAATTTGTATTTGTTATAAGTCTTCTTGATGAAATGCCAACCTTTACTTCTTCGACCTTGATCGTTGTATATGGCAATAAAGAGCTGGCCATCCGGCTTTACCAATTGTGCCGCATTATCGAGGGCTTCCCACATCGATCCAGTATGATGCAAAACGCCCCAAGAATAAACGATGTCTGCGTTATCCAAAGTATCAAGGAAAGCCTTATCGAGAACGGAGCCTTGTTTGACTGTCCATCGGCCATCAGCCGCAAAGAACTTGTCACGCAGATAGCTTGTGCAGGCAACGGACTTTGGGTCATAATCGAAGGACTCGACTTCGGCCCCCAATCTGCGGGCGGCCAATGAGAAAAGCCCACTGCCGCTACCAATATCCAGAAAGCGCTTTCCTTTTAGGTCTGTTATTTGCAGCATGTTTCGCAAGGAGTTCTCAGCTTCCGCAATGCGTTCATCGTCCAGTGTCGTTAGAAAACGAGACCAGTTATCGCCAAACGTAAAGCGATCCCCTTTCTGAATCTCTTGGGCGGCTATTGTCATCATCGCGGTCTCCTCCGTAAAACCATCGGCAAGCTTATACAGGTTCTATATAGATATGTGTGTAATTACAATCCGGTGCAAAGTTCAATATGCGTCTTCCCCTTAATAAGACTCTAGAAAATATATATTTAATATCAACCGCTTAAGTTTTATCCATTTTAGCTACTGCCATTCTAGTCCTTCAGGGACTCTCTGGCAGCCTTCTCTATGGCCACTTCCGCTGTTCTTTCTTCTTTTATTTTTTGTACGCCTGAAAGGAACTCGAAGCTGATATCGCTGCCGATGCGGCCTGCTTCGCGGGTGGGTACGAATAGGTGTGCGGTGAAGGCGTTGTGGCCGAGATCCGTGGTGAAGAGCGAGATGGCGGGTTTTATTCCCGGCAGGTCGATGCCCGATTTGCGTTTCAGGCGCGCGTGCTGGATTTCGGATTGCTCCTGAAAACCGGCATAGTGACGGGTGATGATTTCCTCCAGCAAGGCCATATGCTCGGCAGGCCGGGCGTCGGCTGCCGGTATGACCATGCGCACGTCATGATATATCCACGATTTACCGAGCGTCAGGTTCTCGACCGCGCTGGTGAGCAGGCGGCTGTTGGGGATTTCAATGGTGGGGCCGGTGAGTTGATACGATTTTCCGGCGACATCCAGTTTCTGCAATTTGATCGAGAAGGCGTTCACGTCGATCACCTCGCCCGACATATTGTCGATGGTGATCCAGTCGCCTACGGCGAACGGGCGTGTGCTGATGCGCATGAAGGCGCCGCTCAGGCACAGGATCATCTCCTTGGTCGCGACGACGAACGCCACGGCAACCGCGGCCAGCGACAGCGCCAGAGTACGCAGTTGCGGTGCCCAGATCAGGATCAGCCCGATCAGGATCAGCAGCAATATCCCGTTCTTGATCTGGCTGATCCAGCGGCGTTGATCGCGGTTCAGGATTTCGGATTTATTGCGCACGGCGCGCACCAGAAAATGCCTAGCGGTCATCAGCGTCACCATCAGCAGGATGCTGGTCACCAGCGGCTCGGTGAGGAAATGAAAAGAGGGCGTTGAAACCGGGAGTATCTGCATGGCGTGGTTATTCGGCGTCGCTGTTAACGTGGGAATCGATTTCTCTTCTAGCTTTAGAATATGTGAGAATTATGGCCACATGAACCCCTTTTATCACAGATTACAGGCGTGTTTCATGCGCCTGTGGGCATCGCCTGTAACAGGGCCTGCCGCTCGTGCCTCGCGCACAGGCGGCGGTTATACAGATGAAAGCCGATTCCCGTCACCACATTCACCAGCGCCAGGGCGGTAAATATTCCTGTAACGCCGTAGAAATGCCCGCCAGCGACGGCGGCAGGGACGGTCAGCACGATCAGCTTTATGGCGATCATATTGAAAGACTGCCGGGCCATGCCCATGGCGTTGAAGGCCGAACTCCAGCCCTGTACCAGATTGCCGAACGCATAGGTCGCCGGAACGATCCAGAAATACAGCATGGTTTCATGAATGACGGCGGGATCTGATGAAAAAGCGCGGGCGATCTGTCCGGCAAAGGCCCCCAGCACTATGGCTACGCCCAGGGACCAGTATACCGAGAATTTAATTGCTACACGCAATGTTTCACGCACACGTTCGTAACGTTCCGCGCCCCAGTTCTGGCCGATGATCGGCGCCATGCCCGTCGCCAGCGCCATGATGACCACGAACATAAACGCCTCGACCCGGTTGGCGATGCCGAATGCCGCGACGGCGGTGGCCCCCTGTTGTGCGAGCAATGCCGTGAGAACGACGCCGCTTACAGGTTGCAGGATGGTGGCGATGCTGACGGGAATCGCGACGGTTAAAAGTTTCCTGACTGAGTCCTTGAAGAGCGAAATATGCCAGCGGCTGCGGCTGATCAGGCGCTTCCTGTAATAAAGCACGTAAAGGGCCGCTACCGTCGTACCGATATTGGCGAGCAAGGTGGCGATCGCAGCGCCCTGCACTTCCAACCGGGGGAAGCCGAACAGGCCGAACACCAGCACAGGCGCTATCAGCGCGTTTAGAACGGCGGCGGTCGTCATGATGATGGCGGGGGTGAAAGTATCGCCGGTGGCGCGAATGGCTGAATTGCCCACCATCGGAATAGTCAGGAACACGCTGCCCGCAAACCATATATGCATGTAATCGCGAATGATCGGCATCATCTCGGGCGTGGCGCCCATCAAGGAAAATAACGGATCGGTGGCGGCAAGGCCGATGACCGCGAAAACGATCCCGCTCAGGAACGCGAAAATGATGCTATGGGTGGCGACGCGGCGCACGCGGCTCATGTTGCCCTTGCCGATCAGGCGCGAAAGCACCGAAGACGCCGCAATCCCCTGCGCCAGCACCAGTGAAAACAATATGTATGTGACGGGGAAGGTAAAGGCCATGGCCGTCAGCGCCGTTGTGCCGAGCATGGAGATATACCATGTATCGACCAGCTGAAAGCTGACGATCGCCAGAATGCCCCAGATCATCGGCACGCTCAGGCGGATCAGGTGGCCGGTAACGGCACCCTGCGTCAGATCGCCTTTGGATGTATAATCGGGCTTATTCAAACGGCACTCGCTTTTTATTTGTATATCCGGTTCCGGCTGCCGTGAACTTACTCGCTTTCCAGTTCTTTTGCCAGATTTCTTGCGGCCTGCTCCGGCGACCCAGTGCGGCGCGCTATCAGAGCGTAGAAAGTCGGGACGATGAACAGCGTCAGGGCGGTCGAGAAGATCACGCCCGTGAAGATCACCACGCCGATCGGGAAGCGGCTTTCCGCGCCGGCGCCCTGCGTCAGCATCAGCGGCAGCGCGCCCGCGGCCATGGCTATAGAGGTCATAAGAATCGGGCGCAGGCGCTGTTCGCAGGATTGCAGCAGCGCTTCATAGAATTCGACGCCCTGGTCGCGCAGCTGGTTGGCGAATTCCACGATCAGGATGCCGTTCTTCGCCGCCAGCCCCACCAGCATGATCATGCCGATCTGGGTGTAGACATTGAGCGTGGCGTCGGTCATGTAAAGCCCCCACAATGCGCCGATCAGCGCGAAAGGCACGGCGGTCATGATAACCAGCGGGTGGACGAAGCTTTCGAACTGGGCGGCCAGAATCAGGAACACCGCCACCAGCGCCAGCAGGAACGTCGCGTAAACCGCCGAGCCTGTGTCTTTCAGTTTTTTCGATTCGCCCTTGTAATCGATCTGCGCCTCGGCGGGCAGGATGCGGCGGGCGGTATCTTCCAGATATTTCAGCGCCTCCCCCAGCGTGTAGTCCGGCGCCACATTCGCCGAGATCGTGATGGCGCGCAGGCGGTTATAGCGGTTCAGCGAACCGGTATCGGCGGTTTCCGTCAGGGTGATGATATTCGAAAGCGGAATCAGCATCCCGCTCCTGTCGGAACGGACATAAACGTTGGCAAGGTCCGTGGGTTTCAGGCGATCCTCGTCGCGGGCCTGCAACACCAGATCATATTCCTGCCCGCGGTCGATATAGGTCGTGACCTGTTTGGAACCGAACAGCGTTTCCAGCGTGCTGCCGATCTGCTGGGTGGAAACGCCGAGATCCGCCGCGCGGGTCACGTCTATGCCGACGCGCATCTGCGGCTGGGTTTCCTTGTAATCGTAATCGACGTTCAGCAATTTCGGATTGTTGCGTACTTCCTCCAGCATCAGGTCGCGCCACCTGACCAGCTCCTCGTAATTCGTGCCGCCGAGAACGAATTGCACAGGGGTGCTGCTGCCGCCCCCCGCGCCCAGCGACGGCGGCATGGTGGCAATGGCGTTCACGCCGGGGATGGCCGCGAATTTTTTCGAAACGTCGGCCACGATTTCGCGCGCATGGCGGCGGGTACCCCAGTCCTCAAGACGCGTGATGGCCATGCCGCCGGATACGCCGCTATTGCCGCCGAAACCGGGGACGAGGGCGATCACGGAGCGCGCCTCGCCTTGGCCGATCAGCTCCATCAGCCCGGCTTCGATCTCGCGCATGTTGCGCTTGGAATATTCCATGCTGGAACCTTCCGGGGCCACCATGCGGGTATAGAAGACGCCGCGGTCTTCGCGCGGCGCGAATTCCGAGGGGATGTTTATCAGGAAGTACCAGCCGCCCGCGAACAGCACGGCCATGATGGCGAAAACCAGCAGCGGCGCGCGAATGCAGAACATCAGGGCGTCCTTGTAAGCGCCCATGCCGCGATCGATCGTGCGGTTGATCGTGCGCGGCACGAAGCTCAGGCGTTTGCCGTGCGGGCGCTGGCGCAGCATTTTCGAGCACATGACCGGCGTGATCGTCAGCGAGGCAAAGCAGGAGAAAAGCACCGCCGCCGCCATCGCCCAGGCGAACTCCGTGAACAGGCGGCCAATATCGCCGGGCATGAACGTGATCGGCAGGAACACCATCACCAGCACGAAGGTCGTGGCCAGCACGGCGAATCCCACCTGGCGCGTGCCGAGAAAGGCGGAGGATAAGGGCGGCTTGCCTTCCTCGATGCGTTTGTAGACGTTTTCCAGCACGACGATGGCATCGTCCACCACCAGCCCGATGGCCAGAATCAGGGCCAGAATAGTCACAAGGTTGATGGAGAAGCCCAGCGCGTAAAGAACAATGAAAGAACCGATCAGAGAGATCGGAATCGTTACCGCCGGAATCATGGTGGCGCGCCAGTCGCCCAGGAACGCCCAGATCACGGCGATCACCAGCAGGATGGTCAAGGCGATGGTCAGGTAAACCTCGTGGATGGCGGCTTCGATAAACAGGGAAAGATCGAAGATTACCGACAATTCCATGTTCCGGGGCAGCGTATCTTCCAGTGAGTTGACTTCCCGGATGACGTCGCGCGCGACGGCCAATGTGTTGGCGTTGGATTGCTTGGTGATGCCCAGGCCCACATTGTTGCGGCCATTGGCGCGCATTTCGGAACGCTCGTTCAGCGCGCCGGTTTCAATCGCGGCAATATCCGAAAGCCGCGTGAGGTAGCCGTCCGCCCCGCGTTTGATCACCAGATTGTCGAAATCACCGGCCTTGTTATAGACGCGCTCGACCCGGACGGAGAATTCACGGTCGAGGGATTCGATGCGTCCGGCGGGCAATTCCACATTCTCGCGGCGCAGGGCGCTTTCGATATCCTGCACGGTTATGTTGCGGGCCGCCATGGCGGTACGGTTCAGCCAGACGCGCATGGCATAGCGGCGCTCGCCGCCGATCCGTATGTCGGCCACGCCGTTAATGACTGAAAAGCGGTCGGTCAGGTAACGGTCGGCATAATCCGTAAGCTCCAGCGGGCCGAGCACGTCGCTTTGCAGCGACAACCAGATGATCGGGCTGGCGTCGGCGTCCTGCTTGGTGATCTGGGGGGCGTCGACTTCGTCGGGCAGGCGGCTGATCACGCGGCTGACGCGGTCGCGGACGTCGTTCGCGGCGGCGTCGATATCGCGGCTGATGTCGAATTCGATCGAAATGCTGGAACGTCCATCCGAGGATTGCGACGAGATCGATTTGATTCCCTCGATGCCGCTGACGCTATCCTCGATCACCTGTGTGACGCGGGTTTCGACGATATTGGCCGAGGCGCCGATGTAATCGGTCCTGACCGAAACGATCGGCGCGTCGATATCGGGGTATTCGCGCAGGGGCAGCCGGTCGAAACTGATAAGCCCGAAGATGACGATCAGCAGGCTCATGACCGTCGCGAGAACGGGCCGTCTGACGGAAATGTCGGAAAGGATCATTTCAGGGCTTTCTGTTTGCGCTCGGTGGCCATGTCGATGGCGGCATCCGTCATGTCTTCAATGGTCGCGGTCCTGGCGATCTCCACAGGGGCGCCGGGCCGCACTTTCAGCAACCCTTCGGCGACGATGGTGTCGCCCTCGTTCAATCCCTCCATAATCTCCACGTAGCCGGTTTCACGGGCGCCGATAGTGACGGGGGCCAGCGCGACTTTTTTGTCTTCACCGATCACATAGACATTCTGCGCGCGGCCTTGTTGCAGGATGGCGGCTTCCGGGACGCTTAAAGACCGGCGTTCGTTCTTGACGACGTTCACCGTCATCAGCAGGCCGGGCTTCAGCTTGTTATCGGGGTTGGGAATTTCCGCTTTCAGCGCCAGCGCCCGCGTATCCGGATTAATGCGGGGATCGACGACCGTGATGGTGCCTTTGAAGGTATCGCCCGGCCATGCGCTGGTACGGGCTTCGATCTCAAGGCCCGGCTTCAGGACCGGCAGGTAGTTTTCCGGCAGGGTGAATTCAAGTTTGACCGGGTCGATATCGTAAACGGAAGTCACCGTCATCCCCGGCGTGACCAGATCGCCCAGGCTTATGTTCCTGAACCCGGCGATGCCATCGAACGGGGCGACGATCTGGCGGTCCTTGAGACGGGCCTCGGCCATGGCGAGTGTGGCGGCGCTCGTATCGCGCTGGGCGGCGCTCGATGCGCTCGATTTCGCCAGTACGCTGTAGCGTTCGGCGGCTTTCCGGGCGTCTTCCATCGCGGCGCGCTCTTCATCGTCGTTCAATTGCACCAGCACCGTGCCTTTGGCGACGGGCGCGCCTTCTTCGAAATTGATGGCGGTCACGGTATCGGAAGCGGTTGCCGTCAGGGTGGCGGCTTCATTGGCCTGCGCCGTGCCCACGGCTTCGATGCGGTCCGTGAAGGCGCGGGGGGATACGACATAGGCGATGATCGCCGGGGTGCCGCCGCGGCGATTTTCGTCCGGCTTCTGCGCATTGTTCCAGAATTTATAGCCGGTGGCCCCGACGATCATCAACGCGATCAGAATCAATCCTGTAAGGGCCAGGCGACGCTTCATGTATATCTCCCAAAAAAGCAAATCATGACAAAGACATAGTATGGCATTGCTGCGCGACAAATCGAATATGGGATTTTGCCGGCCCTTTAAGGCATTTTTTTGTTAAGTCTTTGTTTATGTTAATTTATCATGCTTTACGCGGTCGGGATGAATCTTTTGAAGACCGGGAAGTTCAGTCTTTCCCTTTAATTTACATAGATTTTTAACAAGATTGAGGCATTCTTGAAAGTGGGGACTTTACAAAAGTTGTGAATCTAAAGGACGGGAACCCTGCCGTGCGGCTTATAGCGGCGGGTTTCATATCGGCGTGGGGGAAACGATTTTAACATGGCAGACGTCAATGGCGGCAACGGCAATGATTTTCTCAACTTCTCCGGAAGCCTGACGGCTATTAACGCGACCTATATCAATCCCTATACGGGCCAGAGCGTCAGCGTCAACGATATCTATAACCTGACCAATCTGACCTATGACGGTAAGAACGGCAGCGACTTCCTGATTATGACTCCGTATGGCGACGCGATTTTCGCGGCCAATACGCTGGGACATGCCTCCCTGAACAGTATCGAGACATTGTTCGCAGGCGATGGCGGCGACCTGATCCTGCTGGCGCATGAAAGCATCCTTTATGGCAACATGACGATCGATGGCGGCCTGTCCCATGATATTATCTGGGCCAATGCGGGAGACGACTACATCAGTGCCCGCGAAGGCAATGATATCGCCGACGGCGGCACCGGGAACGACGTGGTCGATGGCGGCGCCGGCGATGATTGGGTTTCAGGCGGTTACGGTGCCGATCTGGTTCTGGGCGGCGAGGGGAACGATACGCTCCAATATGTGGCCGACAGCGTATGGGGACCGGGTTCGTTCGCGATGAACGCGGATACGGGTGATGTGTTCGATCTGGCGGGTTATAACAGGAGCTTCGATCATTTCGACGGCGGCGAGGGAAACGATACGCTTGTTATGAGCGGCGGCGATGACGCGTTGATCGCGCATGACGTTATCAGCGCCAGCCATGACAGCGCTTCCGGTTCGCGCGTGACCGGGATCGAGATGATCGATGCCGGTGACGGTAATGATTTTATCGATCTTTCCGGCCTGGGCGCGGCGTTCGGCGACATTACGGCTTACGGCGGCAGCGGCCATGACGTGATATGGAGTTCGTCAGGCCATGATGCGCTGCATGGCGGCGCCGGCAATGACCGGCTTTATGGCGGTGCCGGGGACGATACGCTTTACGGCGGCCCCAACGGCAGCGTGCCCGGCGCGCAATTCTATATCCATCATAAACACAGCT
>CAKTCH010000031.1 GCA_934538895.1 uncultured Alphaproteobacteria bacterium | reverse complement strand
CTTCCCGAATAACGCCGTCGAATATTTCGTCTCCTATTACGATTATTACCAGCCCGAGGCCTATGTGCCGAAGACGGATACTTTCATCGAAAAAGATTCCAACATCAATGAACAGATCGACCGGATGCGCCACGCGGCGACGCGGGCGCTGTTCGAGCGGCGCGACGTGATTATCGTCGCATCGGTATCGTGCATCTACGGTATCGGTTCCAAGGAAGATTATCAGGCGATGGTGATCGACCTGCACAAGGGGCAGCGCATCGATCGCGAGGAACTGATCCGCCAGTTCATTACGCTGCAATACAAGCGTAACGACATCGCTTTCGAGCGCGGTTCTTTCCGGGTGCGTGGCGATACGGTGGAATTGTTCCCGGTTCACTATGAGGACAAGGCATGGCGTTTCTCGCTGTTCGGGGATGAGCTTGAGGAGATCACCGAATTCGATCCGCTGACCGGCGAAAAATTCGTCAAGATGGACGGTGTGCGCGTTTATGCGAACAGCCACTACATCACGCCGGGGCCGACGATGCAGCAGGCGATACAGGGGATCAAGGCTGAACTGAAAGAGCGTCTGGCTTATTACCGCGCTAACGGCAAGTTGCTGGAGGCGCAGCGCCTGGAACAGCGCACCATGTTCGATCTTGAAATGTTGCAGGCGACCGGGATTTGCGCCGGGATCGAGAATTATTCGCGTTTTCTCACGGGCCGCGCGCCGGGCGAGCCGCCGCCGACGCTGATCGAGTATTTGCCAAGGGACGCGTTGATGATCCTGGATGAAAGCCATGTGATGGTGCCCCAGCTTAACGGCATGTATCACGGCGACCGCGCGCGCAAGGGCACGCTGGCGGAATACGGTTTCCGCCTGCCGAGCTGCATGGACAACCGCCCGTTGAAGTTCGAGGAATGGGAAGCCATACGCCCGGAAACGGTATTCGTTTCCGCGACGCCCAGTAACTGGGAACTGGAGCAGACGGGCGGCGTATTCGTCGAACAGGTGGTGCGTCCGACCGGGCTGGTCGATCCGCCGGTGGAAATCCGTCCGACCGCGCATCAGGTTGACGACCTCATGGGCGAATGCCGCAAGGTGGCCGGGAAAGGCGGGCGCGTGCTGGTTACGACGCTGACTAAAAAGATGGCGGAGGACCTGACCGAATATCTGTCCGAGCACGGTCTGAAAGTGCGTTACCTGCATAGCGACGTCGATACGCTGGAACGGATCGAGATTATCCGCGATCTGCGTCTCGGGGCTTATGACGTGCTGATCGGGATCAACCTGTTGCGTGAGGGTCTGGATATTCCTGAATGTATGCTGGTCGCCATTCTGGACGCGGATAAGGAAGGGTATCTTCGTTCGCGCACCTCGCTGATACAGACGATTGGCCGCGCGGCGCGCAACGTCGAGGGCCGGGCCGTTCTTTATGCCGACAAGATAACCAAAAGCATGGAAGCGGCGCTGGATGAAACCGGGCGCCGCCGTGAGAAGCAGCTTAAGTATAACGCCGAGAACGGTATTACACCGGAAAGCATTAAAAAGAATATCAACGATATCCTCGAAAGCGTTTACGAGCAAGGCGACCGTGTGGTCGTCGCTAAAGCCGCAGGCTTTGCCGACCGCGAGACGGAAGAATTCCTGCGCTCTCCGCAGGCGTTGCGCAAATATATCGACAAGCTGAAAGCGCGTATGGTCAAGGCGGCTGAGGATCTTGAGTTTGAAGAAGCCGCGCATCTGCGCGATGAAATCAAGCGTCTTGAGCAAATGGATTTGTTTATATAAGGAATTGCATCCCTCACGGCGCGGGGCATATACCATCTCGCGATGACGGTTCCTTTAGATGTACGCCATCGCTTTCAGGAAATTATATGTTCCCATGCAGATGATGAATATGCCCACGAAAACCATGAAGGGTTTTACAGGGACTTTTTTGACGATTAAGGCCCCGAAGGGCGCTGCGAGGATGCCGCCACCGGCGAGCGCCAGAATGATATCCAGATGCTGCAAACCCATGGTGAAGAAGAACGTGAGGGAGGCGGCGAGCGTCACGAAAAACTCGACGGCGATTACCGTGCCGACGGTGGTGCGGATATCGTTGCCGCGCGCGGCGAGATTGCTGGCGACGATCGGGCCCCAGCCGCCGCCGCCTATGGCGTCGATCATGGCGCCGAAGAAACCCAGGGGGCGGGTGTAGCTGGTGACGCGGCGCGAGGGGAAGTCCTGCCAGACTTTATAAATGATGATGATGCCCATCAATATCAAATAAGCGGCGATAAAGGGGCGCAACATGCCGGTGGCCATGCTGGAGAGCACGTACGCGCCGACGATGGCCCCGGCTACGGCGGGGATGATCAGTTTTTTGAAAAGGGCTTTGTCGATATTGCCGAACGCGCGATGGGAAAGGGCGGAAGCGCCAGTGGTGAAACACTCCGCCGTATGCACGGTCGCGCTCACCGTCGCGGCGGGCAGTCCGGCTGTCAGCAGGATGCTGGAGGCCGTCAGGCCATAGGCCATGCTCAGGCTGCCGTCCACGATCTGCGCCAGAAAACCGGCGGCGATATAAAAAAGGAGTTCTGTTTCCATCGCTTATTAAGATAACGCCCACTGATAATAATACCACAAATAAAAAGCACGGGACTTTCGTTCCGTGCTTTTCGGTATCTATATCGGAAAAACTTATGCGACTTCCTTCAGGTCAACTGCGGAGGTTTTGCCTTTTTCCGTGGCCAGCTCGTAGCTGATCTTCTGGCCGTCTTTCAGGCCGCGCAGACCTGCGCGATCAACAGCGGTGATGTGTACGAACACATCATCGCCGCCTGCATCCGGCTGAATGAAGCCGAAGCCTTTTGTTGCGTTAAACCATTTTACTGTGCCGGTAGCCATGTGAATTCTCCTTATGGTCCGAGGGTGCGCCCTGCGAGCGTGCAGTCTTGCGCGTTAGCGATCTCTAACCTTAAGGTATCAAGATAAGGGCAATCTAACCGATTTCTGGAGAAAAAGCTTCATTTATCGGCAGGGGGAATGCAAGTTTCTGTTTTTCCGCATGTTGCCAAAGCGGGGAAAACCGGGTTATGATTCGCATGTGCGTATCCGCATGATTCTTATGGTTTTTCTGCCATTTTACTTAATCAGTTCTGATCGATCGCGAGGCTCCCATGCCGTCTTTGAAACAACTGGGTCTGATGACCGTCGCCCTGCTTCCCCTGGCTTTGACCGCTTGCGGCGGCGAAGGATGGGAACTGCGCAAGACCAATACGACATTCCCCTATGGCAACCAGCGCACGGCGGGTTCGGGCGTTGAGTGGGTGCGCGCCAGCATGATGCCAGCCAAAGGTCCGATACTGGAAGCGCCGCAACCGGCTCCGGCTCCCGCGCCCGTGGTAATGCCAGAGCCTGCGCCGGAACCCGTGCCAGAGCCCGTGAAGCCGGCTGATCCGGTTTTCAACAAGTTGCAGAAGAAGTAATTCCCAGTTTCACACCCTCGTGACTGTCTGACACAGGCCTCCTGCTCGGAGCCTGTGTTTTTTTAATGTGCGTGCAGGCCGCGGATCGAAGCAAATCATTTCAAATTTTATATGATTTTGTATGAACTTTGATTTGTATCCTTTTGAAAAATAATCGTCTTTTAACCGTGGCTCTTGTACTATGGTAATTAATCGATCATTGATCCGCGTGCCGTTTCCGTTGCTTTCTCCTCCCGGTACGCATGTTTATCGATGATCCTTTTCTGGACAACCTAACGTGTGTGTAATTGCTGAAAGGGTGGAAATCAAATCATGGAAGTCTCTGTAGAAACCTATCTGGTGGTGGCGCTGGCATTTGCCGTATTCTCCGCCGTCACCGCCATCGGTTCGAGTCTCGTGCTGGGCATCGGCTTTGAACGGCTGCGCGCCGGTTTTGAAATCGTGCGCAAGCAAACGGGTTATTTCAGCGATGCGATCTTTACGCTGGAAAAACGCGTGGACGGGCAGGATGCGGTCATCGCCAATGGCGGCATCAATACCGACAAGGCTGAATCGCTGGTGCGTCATGCCGAGAACCTGCTGACCGAGCTTACGCATGTGGCCAAAGGCATGAAGGAGAATACGCAACCCGGCGACGTCTCCGACTCCGCCGTGGAAACAACGCCGTCGGTCCTGATGGTGAAAAACGAGTCCTTGCCCGCGACTATGAATCTTTATGCTTCACAGTGGGATCTGGGTAATGACGAGAAGCGGCAGATCACGCTGATGTAAGCTTATATCGGCTTCAGGATACCGCCCGATGACAGGGCCCCTTATGGCAGGGGCTCTGTTGTCGTTTCCGGGGTTTTATATCATGATGACGGAACGAGGTGTCATCATGATCGTTCCCGCCAGCCTTATCCCCCTGTTTACCGTCGGCCTGCTGGTCGCATCGAACGTATTCATGACGTTCGCATGGTACGGCCATTTGAAGTTCAAGGCCGCGCCGATCCTGCTGGTGATCTTCATCAGCTGGGGGATCGCCTTTTTCGAGTATTGCCTGCAGGTGCCCGCCAATCGTATAGGGCATGGCGTTTTTAATGCCGCGCAACTTAAAACCATTCAGGAAATCATTACGCTGATCGTGTTCGTGATTTTCTCGATCCTTTACCTGCATGAGCCGGTAAAATGGAATCATCTGGTTGGTTTCGGCCTTATCGTTGCCGCCGCTTTCTTCATCTTCAAGGAATGGTAAGCCGTTATTCGTTGTAGCGGGGTTTGTTTACCGGGCGAGCCGTTGTGCCTGATGCCGGCTCTGTGCGGGTGGCTTGCGCTACCGGGTCGTGTTCGGGTTCGCCTGTCAGGGCCAGCGTGCCTTCGCAACCTTTCCCATCGAAAACCCCGGCCAGGCGGTTCTGACGCTCCTCGGCGTTTTCCTCGATCATGGCGGCTTTTTCGCCGCTGCTTTCCGCCGCTTCGCCGGCCAGCGCGCCGACCGCGACGATACCGACGACACCCCCGAGAGAACCGATAAGCAGGGAGCCGACCGTCCTGGCGACGCTGACGCCCGTGCCCGCCTGACTGCTGCTGATCTGCGTTTCGCGGGCATTACGGATGACGCGGTCCAGCCTGACGACTTCGTCGGCGATTTGATCGCAGGACAGGGCGACGTCTTTTCTAATTTCCGCGCGTTCGCGCGCCAGTTCTTCGGCGGCTTTCCGTGCATCTTCGGCTTCTATCTCCCGGGCCGGTTTCTGATCGGCGTATTTATCGGCTTGCGCGGTGGAGATGGCCTCCACCGTCAGGAGGCTTAAGGAAAGGGTGCACAGAAAAGCTGTTTTGAGAATTCTCATGATATATCGATATTAAACGCCCGGAAACGGGGCCGACAAGGCGGCAAGGCCGGATTTTCCGGGTTTTCCCAAAAAAGCGGCGCCACGGTTTGGAAAGAGCCTTGAATTTACTTTATTTACAAAGCCGCGCGGGGGTATCCTGAACGAATGAGTGAAAAGAGTGCGACTACCATGCCTTTAGTGCCCGATTTGAGCGGATGTTCCCATGCGACGGAAAACCCCAAGCGTCGCGCCATTATCGAGGCGGCGGGGCGGCTGTTCCTCGAGCGCGGTTTCAATGCCACCAGCATGGATGCGATCGCGGAAGCGGCGCCGGTTTCCAAGCCGACGCTTTACAGCCATTTCAAAGACAAGGGTGATCTGTTTGCTGCCGTTATCGGCGGGCGCTGCTGCAGCATGGTGTATACCATGTATGAACACACGCTGGCCGATCACGATGACGTGGAGACGGCATTGCGCGGCATTGCCAACAGCTTTTTCGATCTGATCTATGCATCCGACTCGATCAGCCTTTATCGCATCATCATTTCCGAACTAAAGCAATTTCCCAGTCTGGGGGAGACGCTTTACGATCAGGGCGCCGTCAAGATTCTCGATCTGCTTTCATCTTATCTGGTGCAGCAGAATGAGAAAGGCGTGCTGTATGTGCAGGACCCGGAAATGGGCGCCCGTTTATTCTTCAGTATGTTGAAGGGCGACAACCATATGCAATGCCTGCTGGGCCTGCGCGGGGCGCTGAGCGCCGCGGAACGGGCGCACCTGATCGATTCCGCAGTTTCGCTGTTCGTCACTGGGTATTGCAGCCGTAAAAAACCTTAAGTTGGAAATTTTCTTAAACTTATTGCGCTGCATCGCGCAATCTATTTCCATTTTCTAAATTTATGATCGCGGCATCTTCCTCATGCACCGCACACAGTGATACGAATCCCTGCAGATGAAATAGCAACCGGGAGGTTTTAAACCATGACTCTGGAGATTGAAGACATCACTGACATTCTGTCCGGACAGCGCAAGGATGCGCGTTTCCGCGCCCATGCCGATTATGACGGCCATGAAAAGGTGATTTATGCCGAAGATAGCGATATCGGATTCCGCGCTTTCATTGCCGTGCATAATACGGCGCGCGGGCCGGCGCTGGGCGGGTGCCGTTACTGGTCGCGTTATAATAATGATGAAGAGGCGATTTCCGATGTGCTGCGCTTGTCGCGCGGCATGACGTACAAGAATTCCGTGGCGGGTCTGGCGCTGGGCGGCGGCAAGTCGGTCATCATCGGCAAGCCGGGTACGCGCCAGCCTTCCGCCGAGGTGATGCAGGCGCTGGGGATCGCGGTGAATGCGCTGGGCGGCCTGTATGTGACGGCGGAAGATGTCGGCACCAGCGTCCAGCATATCCTGATCGCGCGGGGCCGTACGCCTTACGTGGCGGGTGTGCCGCTCACCGCGTTGTGTGAAGAATATATTCCGGCGGCGCTCGACAAGGCCGATATTCCCAATCCCGATCCATCGCCATATACAGCTTATGGCACGTATATGGCTGTGAAGGCGGCTGTACGCCACCGGCTGAAGGTGGATCATTTGCAGGGCTTGCGCATCAGCGTGAAGGGCTATGGCCATGTCGCGCAGGTGCTATGCCGCTACCTTGCCGATGAGGGGGCGCAATTGACGATCAGCGATATCACGGCATCCTCGCGCCGCCAGATCGTCGAGGATTTCGGTCCGGAGGCCCTGCTGGACGAGGGGATGGATATTATGTCGGTGAAGGCCGATGTCTATGTACCTTGCGCGCTCGGGGGCGATATTCATGACGGATCGATTTCGCATCTGGTGCTGGCCGGGGTGAAAGTCGTGGCCGGTTGCGCCAACAATCAGCTACAGGCGCCGCACCATGCCGACGAACTGGCGCGGGCGGGTATTTTGTATGCGCCGGATTACGTCACCAACGCCGGGGGCGTGATCGCCGCCGGGATGCAGTATTTGTGGATGGTGAAACCGCGGGAGCATCCTTTCCCGACTCATCGGCTGATCAACGACCGCGTGTCCGGGATCGGCCATACGCTGGATCAGATCTTCGCGCGCGCGGAGGCGGAAGGTAAAAACACGAGCGTTGTGGCAGATGCGCAAGGCCGGGAGGGATTCGCCGCCCGGTTGCAGAAGCAAGCGGCTTGATACTTTTTCCTGATCTGTCAAAGGCCTGCGGCGACGCGGGCCTTTTTTACGTCCGGTCTTATTGCGGCACATTATAAAAAGTTTATTTTTTATGAATTTTTTGTTTGCATAATTAATTTATCTTAATTAAGTTCCCCATATGTAAAACAACTCTAACGTACGTGGGGGTACAAAATGAGCGCGCATAAACGGGTCGGGCTGGCCCGTGAAAACAGCCAATTCATATGTCGTTTATCTATAGAGCGTTGCCGCGGTTACATCAGTCACATGCAGGCGATTCTGCATATGTGCGAGGGCACCGGCGAAGACGTGACCGATACTTTGCACCATATGATGCAGACACTGGATGCGGAATTATGCCTTAGCCTTCAAAAGATAGGTTAGACGTGCGAAAGCATAGCGGTTAAACTGTAAGAAGGGTTTGTTCCGGAAGGGGTTCTTTTCGTGTGGATTTTTCTTTGGTTTGTCGCTTCAGCCTTCATCATGGGGGTTTTTGGCTGGTCGCTGGTGATCCTGCAACAGCAAAAGCGGGCCTGGTCGGCCTTCGCCAAAAAGCATAACCTCTCTTATTTGCCGGGGAAGCTGGTGGAAGCCCCGGCTATCAGGGGCGCGATTTTCGGTTATCAGGTCGCTTTCTTTCCTGATTTTCAGGCCACGCAGGATCAACGCAACCAGCGCCTGATTACGACACTTGAGTTCGGCCTCGGGGAGTCGGGGCTGGTTGGGGGCATCGTAGCGTCGCCCGATTATGCGGCGTTCGCGGCGAGTCTGCCCTATGCCGACAATATAGAGATCGACTATCCGGGGTGGGACAAAACCCGCATCATCCGGACCGACAACCCCGATCTTTTCAGGAAATACCTGACGCCGGAGCGTCTTGAATTCCTGCAAGGGGTCATGGCGATGAAGAACAGCACGGTGCTGATGTATTTCGATGAGGTGGATGCCATCCTGCATATTGAAACCACGGACCCGATTCGTGATGCGGGCCGGATGGAGAAGGTCGTGCAAAAGATCACAAACTCTTTTGCGAAGATGAAACTTTCTGCCGCGGAACGCGCTGCATATTCTGCGCCTGCTTCCGCTTAAACGAATTTGCTGGCGTAGGGCGGCAATGTTTCGCGGTTATAGGCCTGCGGCGCATCGGTCAGGTTGAATACGCATAAAACCGTTTCTTCCGGCGCGATGCGCCTGAATGCCAGAACGGCTTCCGACCCGGTATTCACGAATTCTATGTCACCGGCTATCAGGGCGGGTTTCGTTCTGCGCCATTTCAGGAAGGCGCGGGTGAAATGCAGCACGGAGTCTTCGTCCTTTTCCTGCGATTCTACGCTCAGGAGCAGATGCGCCGGGTCGAGAGGCAGCCATGATTTCCCGGCTTGCGTGAAGCCGCCCATGGGTTTGTCTTCCCATGGCATGGGCGTGCGGCAACCGTCGCGGCCCTTCCATCTGGGATAAAGATATTTGCCCCACGGATCGAGAATGTCTTCATAAGAGAGATTGGCTTCGGGCAGGCCCAGTTCATCGCCCTGATAAATGAACGGCGTGCCGCGCAGGGATAGCAGCAAGGCCATCAGTAATTTCGAAAGGTGCGGGTCGTGGCCGTAATCGCTGCCCGACCAGCGGCTGGCGGCGCGGGTGACGTCGTGGTTGGAAAATGCCCATGCGGGCCAGCTGTCGCCGGGTTGTGCCTTTTGCTCTTCGATGACTTTGTGAAAAAGGCTTGCCGGGGGCATTTTGCCTTTGTTTACCATCAATGCAAAACTGTAGGCCATATGCAGCTCCTTATCGGTAGCTGTATATGCCGCGGCCATTTTTATGCTGTCATCATCGCCGATTTCCGCCAGTGCAGCCGTCTGCGGATATTCATCCAGCAGGGCGCGTATTTTACGAACGAATACCATATTTTCAGGACGTGATTTATCATAGACATGCCATTGCATGGCGTAGGCATCAAGAAACTCCAACTGCGACGCCAAGCCGCCATCTTCGCGCGGAGGATTGTTACGGAGTTCTTTGTCGTGCGTACAGAAATTCAGAACATCGAAGCGGAAACCGTCGACACCGAAATCCAGCCAGTATCGCGCCTGTTCCAGCATGGCGTCTATCACTTGCGGATTGTTGTAATTGAGGTCAGGCTGTTCTTTCATGAAATTATGCAGGTAATACTGACCACGGAAAACATTGAACTGCCATGCTGAACCACCGAAGGCTGACAGCCAGTTATTGGGTGGCGTGCCATCCGGCTTCGGGTCGGCCCAGACATACCAGTCGGCTTTGGAATTGTCGCGGCTGCTGCAGCTTTCCCTGAACCAGGGATGTTCTTCCGAAGTGTGACTCATGACCAGATCGACGATGATTTTTAGATCCAGCGCATGGGCTTTGTCCAGCAAGGTACGAAAATCGTCGCGCGTGCCGAAGAGGGGATCGATGTCGGTATAATCCGAAACATCGTAACCGTAGTCTTTCATCGGTGATTTGAAGAAAGGGGATATCCAGATGGCATCGATACCGAGATCGGCGAGGTAGGGTAGTTTCGACGTGATTCCCTTCAGATCGCCGATACCCTTCTGGCCGCTGTCTTTGAAGCTGCGCGGGTAGATTTGATAGAAGGCGCCCCCGCGCCACCATTCTGTTCCGGACATGACGATCCTTGTTTCTATATTAAAGCGATGCTCTTGCGAGGCTTGAGCTGACCAAGAGGGTAAAGCGCTATAAAAAAGCCATCCGTACAAGGGGTGGCTTTAATTATCCGGGGTCGGGAAGAATTAGCGGGCAGCGCCTTCAGCGGCTTCCGTTTGCGGTGCTTCTTCCTTTTTCTCCTCGGCAGCGTCATCCACCGTCGCCGGGGATGCGGCGTCGGAACCCAGAGTCGCTTTCACGATTTTATCCGGATTTGCCGGCGGTTCGCCGCGCGCGATGCCGTCAACGAACTCCATGCCGCTGGTGACTTGGCCGAACACGGTGTACTGGCCTGTCAGGAAGCTGCAACCGTCATCCGTGAAGCAGATGAAGAACTGGCTGTTGGCGGAATCGGGATTCATGGTGCGAGCCATGCCGAGCGTGCCGCGTTTATAGGGGGTGTTGCTGAATTCAGCTTTCAGGTCGGGGTAGCTGGAGCCGCCGCGGCCCGTACCCGTCGGGTCGCCTGTCTGCGCCATGAAGCCGTCGATGACGCGATGGAACACGATACCGTCATAGAAGCCGTCTTTCACCAGCGTCTTGATGCGTTCGACATGGCCCGGAGCGACGTCCGGCAGCAGTTCGATTACAACCGTGCCCGATTTCAGTTGCAGGTTCAGCGTATTGTCGGGGGAAGCCGCGTGGGCGGCAAAAGAAGTCGTCGTCATTACAGCAAGGCTCCAGATCAGATGCGAAAATTTCATAGTCGTTTTCCTTCACGTCCTTAAATAAGGTCAGGGTGTGTCTCGTATAATACAAGAAGTGCCATAGTAGTATGGCCAATTCAAGGCGGCGGCAAGGTATAAAACAGGCCGCTGCCCGCGGACTAACAGGGAAATCAGACGTATTCTTTGCGCAGCTTCTTGCTTTTTTCCGGATTCGGGGACTGAGGAATCTCAGGGTTCTGGGGCGGCAGCGTTCCGGACAGGGGCAGATTTTCGCGCAGCTCGTTCAAGCGCACATTGTGATTATGCTCGACCGCCAGTTCTGCCATATAGCAGGCGCACTTTCCGCAATTAAAGCCCAGACCGCCGCTACAGGCTTCGTGCAGGTCATCGAGGTTATTACTCTGCCGGGTTTCGTGAGCGGCATCGCCACGGCGCTTGGTAATCACGATGATGCCTTCGAAAAAATCGGCAAGAACCTGTTTGACCTTGTGGTCTGAAATGTTGCGACAAATGCAAGCCTTCATGGCGCGGAACCCAGGGTTGAGTGGTACTTACCCTTATACATTAGTGCACTTGATAATCATTCGCAACTGAAAACCGGACTTTATCACCTTAAGAG
>CAKTCH010000030.1 GCA_934538895.1 uncultured Alphaproteobacteria bacterium | reverse complement strand
CTGTCATCCCGCGCGCCGCCGAGGGATCTGACCCGGTTTAAACTTGATAAGATCCCTCGGCGGCGCGCGGGATGACGGTGTTAGTGGTATGGGCCGGATTTCTTTGTGATCGTCGGGTAGGAGGAAACGCGCCTTTATTCGACGGGCAATATCGGGATTCTTATACAGAATAGGGGTGGGATATCGTCAACACCCGGCGGACCTTTTCCAGATCGAAACGATCGCCGGTGCGCACACCTGTTTCCATGTCGATCCATGTTTCATGCCCTGCCGCGACGCGCGCTATTTCTTGCAGATTTTCGGCAACATTGTCCGGGTTCAGGCCGCCGGCATAACCGCAGAAATGCCCGGCCAGCGGCGCGTCCCATTTATCCGGGCTGATACCGCGCCCGGCGGAGGCGTCAAACAGCACCGCATGGTTCGCCACATCCCTGAATAAAGGCAGAAGCCCCTGCTTTTCCCGTGTGTATTGCAGGATGAACTGATGCCGGGGGCTTTCCTTCACTCTGGCAACCAGTGCAGCCGGATCGTATTTGCCCTCGACATCGCCGAATTTGAGGTTGAGCTGGATACGCTGGAACCCCTTCATCAGGTCCAGCACCTGCGGGTCTTTATCTATAAAACCAAGGAAGGCGTCATCACATAGATGCATGGCCTTGTTCTGGCCTTGCGTCCGGGCGGTAAAATCTTCGATCCATGACGCCGTGGGGAAACGGGGCAGCCCTGCACGCGCCCGTAGCAGCAAGATCGCCCACTCCACAAATGGAAATTCCTGCGCGATTTCCGTCAGATCGGCAACGTTTACGGCATCATCAGCGCCCGTGATCGAGCAATATTTCAGTTTCATAGACAACCTCAATGCGCCTAGCCTATCAGCGTGTATGTATTATGTCCATGCACAGGCAAACCCCTTGGACTTTCAAGGCTTTGCCCCTATTATTACTGAATCTAAGGTTTTTGGGATTCAGACATGCGTTTAATGATCGTCGGACAACTGGAAGGCTATATCAGCGCCGCGGGCAAGATCGCCCTGCAGCGCGGGGCCAAGGTCATGCATTGCGAAGATATCGAGCAGGCGCTCGGTGCCTTGCGCAACGGCAAGGGCGCCGACGTCGCCATGGTCGATATCAAGCAAAAAATCGGCGTGTTCGTCGAGACGCTGAAGAACGAACGCATCCACCTGCCCGTCGTGGCGTGCGGCGTCGGCACCGATGCCCGTTCCGCCGTGAAGGCCATTCAGGACGGCGCGAAGGAATATGTGCCCCTGCCGCCCGATGCCGAACTGATCGCCGCCGTGCTGGCCGCCGTCACGCAGGAAGACAACACCATGATCGCGAACGACGCGGCCATGCAGAACGTCCTGAAGATGGCCGATAAGATCGCCCCTTCCGAAGCCACCGTCCTGATTACGGGCGAATCCGGCACGGGGAAGGAAGTGATGTCGCGTTACATCCACAACAATTCAAAACGCAAGAACGGCAATTTCATCGCGCTCAACTGCGCGGCGATCCCCGAGAATTTGCTGGAGTCGGAACTGTTTGGCCATGAGAAAGGCTCTTTCACCGGGGCGACGTCGCGCCGTCTTGGCAAATTCGAGGAAGCCAGCGGCGGCACGTTGCTGCTGGACGAAGTCTCGGAGATGCACCCGCAACTACAGGCCAAGCTGCTGCGCGCCATTCAGGAGAAAGAGATCACCCGCATCGGCAGTAACGATTCCGTGCGCATCGATGTGCGTATCATCGCGACATCCAACCGCAATCTGGAAGACAGCGTGAAGAAGGGCGAATTCCGCGAGGATCTTTATTTCCGCCTGAACGTCGTCAATCTGCGTCTGCCTTCCCTGCGCGAGCGCCCGGGCGATCTTATGCCGCTGGCGCAATTCTTCGCCGACAAATATGCGGAAGCCAATGGCGTGGGGAAAAAGACATTGTCATCGGACGCGATCCTGAAGATGAAATCCTATGGCTGGCGCGGCAATATCCGCGAGCTTGAGAATACCATGCATCGCGCGATCCTGATGTCGCTGGAAGAACAGATCGAGCCGGATGCCGTCATCCTGCCCGACAGCCACACATGGTCGGATGGCCCCGCCCCCACAGCCGTAAAAGCCCCCGACCCGGCGGGCGTTTCCGGCGCGCTGCGTTCATCCGTGAAAAATACCGGCGCCGTTGAAAACATGATCGGCCGCACGCTGGCCGACGTCGAACGGGATATGATCCTGAACACGCTGGATCACTGCCTGGGGAACCGTACACATGCGGCCAATATTCTGGGTATCTCCATCCGCACGTTGCGCAACAAGCTGAATGAGTACAAGGATGCCGGGATCAGCATTCCGGCGGTATCAGGCGACCGATAGTTGTCATAAAAATTTAAACTTGATTTTTATGTTGATATCCTGAGGGTTTAGGGTAAACCTTGCCATAATTTCAACACATGCGTGGTAAATGTTCTAGGCCTTCCGCGCACTTACATACTATCTGAGGAGACAAAAATGCGTATGAACACACTTCTGGTTGCCGGCGTGGCCCTGCTCGCTCTGGCCGCCTGCAAAAAAGAGAATGCACAACAAGATGCTGCCGCCACACCGGCTGAAAGCGCTGCGCAAGCCATCGATCAGGCTGCCGAGGCCGCTCAGGACGCGGGTGAAGCCGCCGTCGATGCCGCGCAGGACGCTGCCGAAGCTGTTGAAGAAACGGCGCACGACGCTGTAGAAGCAACGCAGGAAGCCGGTGAGAATGCTGCCGAAGCGGCAGAGGATGCCGCTGAAGCCGCTGAAGACAAAGCGGAAGAGGCTGTTGACGCCGCCAAGGACGCCGCTGAGGCCGCGAAAGAATCCGCCGCCGACGCCGTAGACGCCGCTGAAGAAAAAATCGAAGAAACCACGACACCGGCTGAACAACAATAGTTCCCGATGCCTGCCGCCGCACGGGGAAGGATAACACCGGGCCTTTATATGGCCGTGTTGCTCCTGAGCGTGCCGGTGCTGTAGTCTCGATCGTGAATAGATAACCGAAACCGGAGGCATATCGTCTCCGGTTTCTGCTTTTTCTGCCCCTACGGAAGCCATGGCACAGGAAGCAGCAGACCAGACGCTACCGGCGATACGCTGGCAGCGGCGAGTCCGTGATGAAAACAGATTCCGTTCATGCAGAGCCCCTCAGGTATTGATCGGATGGCTGGCATTTCCGCGTGCCGGTTGCGCATTTAGAATATACGCTTCAACTGTCATGCTACGCGGACGGCGATAACAGCTCTATATCCACATCCTGAGGATCGCCGCCTTTTACGAACTCGATTTCCACGGAGTCGGGATCGACGCCGTTCTGGTACAGCGCGTTGCGGACGGCGATAATACGGCGCACGGCGTTATCGCTGGTATCCTCAATCGTCACGGCCTTTTTGGAATAGCCCACCAGCCGGACGATCGTGCCTTCGTTCTCCAGCGCATTATCCGCCAGCGCGGCAATGGCCTGATGCGCCCCCTGATCGAGGGTCATCGTATCATTGATAAAATGAATGGTCTGCGGTGCAGGCGCAGCTCCTCGTTTCGTGGCAGGCGGCTTCTTCGCCACTTTCGAAAAATCGACATACGCCATGGCCTGACGGAAGGACTCGCGGCAGCCTATGTAGCCGTCTTTCTTTTTCTGGTAGGGCTGATATGCCAGCCAGCAATCGAACTTTACCTGCGCCATGGCCAGCATCCGTGAATTTTCCGGCGTATTGACGCGGGCCAGGGCATCCGTCAGCTGGCGGCGGGCATCGTTCAGGTCCTCCCGGGCGAAAGCGGGGATTTTATATTTATCGAGCGGTTCGGGTTCTACGTCTTGTCCGCTGGCGACACCCCTTGATTTTCCATAGAATAAATCCGCCATTTGCGGGTTCTGTTCTTCCCCCCGCGCGAATTCCGCCAGCGCCTGATATTCGTCGGCCAGATCCGCCTGGAAACGGCGTGTTTCGGGCGGCTGCATGGCGGTTCCCTGCAAATTCAGGAATGCGTAATCCTTGCAGCCCCCCAACAACAGGGTGCTGCCCGTTAAAATGATCAGCCCCCAGTGCCGACCCGCGAGAGAAGCGCGTGAAACCATGGGCGAAATCCTAGTGAAAAACGCTGAAATGGCAAGGCGCTATCGTTTGCAACGCGGGCAATTAAACCTTAAAATATTAGAGCGGAATCCTGGGGTTTCGCGTCCTCTTTGCCATGCCTGCTGAAAATCCGAATTTTGTAAGTTATGTCAGACACATCCGCGCCGAAACTGCCTTCGACCAACCTGGCTTCCGCCCGGGGGGTTTTGCGCAATGTTTTCCGCGGCGACATCGCTTTCGCGTTCGGCATTATCGTCATTCTGATGTTCATGCTGATCCCGATGCCGACCTGGCTGGTGGATGTGGGGCTTTCGCTTTCGATTACGTTTTCAATCCTGATCCTGATGACGGTTCTGTTCATCAAGGGGCCGCTGGAATTTTCGACCTTCCCCACCATTCTATTGGTTTCGACGGCGTTGCGTCTGGGGCTGGGGATTGCCTCGACACGCCTGATTCTTGAGAACGGCCATACCGGTACCGATGCCGCCGGGCACGTTATTGAGGCCTTCGGCGTTTTCATGGTGCGCGGGAACTATGTGATCGGCGGTATCGTCTTCGCCATTCTGGTGATCGTGAACTTCGTCGTTATTACCAAGGGCTCGGGCCGTATCGCCGAGGTTGCCGCGCGTTTCACACTGGATGCGATGCCCGGCAAACAGATGGCGATCGATGCCGATTTATCCGCCGGGCTGATCGACGAGAACCAGGCGAAAGAACGCCGCGCCAAACTGGAGCAGGAAAGCAGCTTCTTCGGGGCGATGGACGGTGCGGCGAAATTCGTGCGCGGCGACGCCATCGCAGGCCTGCTGATTACCTTCATCAATATCGTTGCCGGTATCATCATCGGTACGGTTTACCATGATCTGTCGATGGCGGAAGCCGCGCAGAATTATACGCTGCTGACCATCGGCGACGGTCTGGTGACGCAGATCCCGGCGCTCATCATTTCCGTGGCTGCCGGTTTGCTGGTGTCCAAGGCCGGTGTCGCAGGCTCTGCCGAGACTATCGTATTCGAACAGTTCAGCCGTTACCCCAAAGCCATGTATATGAGCGCGGCGGCGATGTTCGCGCTGGGCCTGCTGCCCGTCATTCCGGCGGCACCCTTTTTCGTGCTGGGTACCGTGACGGCGGGGGCGGCTTACTTCGTCGGCAAGCAGCAAAAGGCGGCGGAAGAAGTCAAAGTCGAAGCCGAGAAGACAACCGCCAAAGCCGCCGCCATAGCGGAAGAACCTATCTCCAAGGCGCTGGCCATGGATACGATCCGCCTTGAACTGGGTTATGGCCTGCTGCCGCTGGTGCAGGGCGAAGGCGGCAACAAGCTCACCGACCAGATCAAGGGTCTGCGCCGCCAGCTGGCCGAGGATATGGGTTACATTCTCCCCGCTGTGCGGATTCAGGACAATTTGCAACTGGCGGCGAATACCTACGTCGTGCGCATCAAGGAAATCGAAGCCGGTCGCGGCGACGTGCGCCCCGGCATGATGATGTGCATGGACCCGAACGGCGACGCCATTTCCCTGCCGGGCGAGAATACGGTCGAACCGACCTTTGGCTTACCGGCGATGTGGATAGACGAACAATATCGCGAGGAAGCGCATTTCCGCGGCTATACCGTCGTCGATGCGCCGACCGTGATTACCACGCATATCACCGAGATCATCAAGGACAATATGCCCGACCTGCTTTCCTATACGGAAACGCAGCGCCTGCTGGATGAGTTGCCGGTCGATTACCAGAAGCTGGTGGCGGAAGTCATCCCGGCCAAGATGTCGGTCACCGGGCTGCAACGAATCCTGCAAAATCTGGTATCCGAGCGCGTATCCATCCGCGACCTGCCGTCCATTCTCGAAGGCGTTTCGGAAGCCATCGTCTATACCAAGAACCCGCTTTACGTGACCGAGCATGTGCGCACCCGCATCGCCCGCCAGTTGTGCGAATCCCATGTCGGCCCCGGCGGCTTCGTGCCGCTGGCGACCTTGTCGCCTGACTGGGAACAGGCTTTCGCCGACGCGCTGGTGGGCGACGCCGAAGAAAAGCAACTGGCGATGCCGCCCAGTCAGCTACAGGGTTTCATTGCCGCGGTGCGCGAGGCTTACGAGCGTTTCGGCCAGATGGGCGAGGTTCCCGTGATGCTCACGTCACCGGGCATCCGCCCCTATGTGCGCTCGGTCGTGGAGCGCTTCCGCCCGCAAACGATCGTCATGTCGCAAAACGAAATCCATCCAAAAGCCAAGATCAGGACGCTTGGCCAGATATAATGAAGTAAGAAGGACAAAACGCCGTGGCCAGTTCAGCGCCCCCCAGAATTATTCAGGATATCCTGATGGATATGCAGCGGCTGGCGCCGTCGCTGGAAAAGACGCGCCGCCGCTATAACATGGGCATGTTCTTCGGCGTGCTGCTGATCGTCGTGATTTTCTATACTATTCTCGAAGCCGTTACGGGCCACAGCAATGTCGCCAGCCAGGCGCTGGTGATCGTCATCGCCTTCATTCCCAGCTTCCTGCTCTATAAATTCATGAACCGCGTTTACGGCAAGGATGTGCACAAGGCTTTCGTCGACGCGGTGTGCCTGCGCGGTTCCCTTACCTATTCCCAGAACGGTTTTTTCGAGGCGCGCGAAGTCGGCAGCCACCGCATCCTGCCCGACAGTTCCCGCAGTGCCGCGGGGGAAGGCATTAAAGGGACCTATCGCGACGTGACGTTCACGTTGCAGGAAATTTCCCTGAAAGGTAAAACCGGCACGACGGCGTTCTGGGGGGTCGTCGCGCGCATTTACCTGTCACATGCGTTCGAAGCCCATACCGTCATCCTGCCGCGCAAAGCGCTGACGCCCGCGGCGCGGCTGCGCTTTCCCCAATGGCATAAGGTGACATTGCCGAAGAAATACGAGCCGCTTTACGAGGGCCTGACCACCGATACGGTCGAAGCGCGCGCTATCGCGCCGACGGCCTTTGTCGAGCGCGTGATGGATGCCGGGCAACTGCCCAGCGCGAAATGGATGTCCGTCAGCTTCCATAAACGCGAATTGCTGATCGCCTATCCGCGCTTTCGCCCGCTCTTCGCCGTGCCGCCGTTATGGCAGCCGGTATCGGCGGAGGCCATGCAGCGCTGCATCTGGGAAGTGGAATCGATCTTCCAGGTGATCGATACGATCAAGCTCAACCCGCAAATCCGTACATGAAGATCGCCGGGGACGACCAGACCGACCTTTTCCCGCTGGCCGAAGGATTCTTCCGTGAGTATCATGGCGATATCTTATGGCTGGAGCAGCGCCGTCTGAACATGCTGTTTGTCGCTTTCGTGATCTGCGTCGTTGCGGGCCTTATTACGATATTGTCCATCCCCACCCTGCTCGCCCTGTTTCACCCCGCCGCGCCGGGCGGTAACGGCCCGATCGGCCATGCCTTTATTATCGTTTTTTTCGTTATCGGCTTCGCCTTCTGCGCTTATGAATTTATTGACGGCCTTTACCGCCGCCTGGCCAAACGCAAATGCCTGGACATACTGGCAAGGTGCCTGAAAATGGAATATCGGCGGGGCGGCTATTTCCCGCTGGTGTCCATCTATGACCACCATATCCTGCCCCCTTATTCCCGGCGTATCGTCGAGGAGGGCTTCGCCGGGAAGTTCAAGGGTTTTCGCATCGAGTTTCAGGATTTCTTCATTACTCCGGCGCAGCGTCTCTTTAACGGCGAGGATATGAAATCGCTGCCCCGCTTCAGGCGCTATTACGGGTTGGCGCTGAAAGTAAAGCTGAATAAGAGCTTCAAGCATCACACGGTTTTATTGCCTGCCAAAGAGCAGAACCGTTTTCTGGCCGATTTGCCCAATGCCAATCTGTTCCTGCATGAAGACGTCAATCTGGTATATCGTAGCTTCACCAGACATTATGTGTGCCTGTCCACCCATCAGGTAGAGGCGCGTTACGTCATGGACCCGGCGGTGATGGAACGCTTTACCCGGCTGGCCGAAACGTTCGAAACCGACCGCATTTCCGCCAGCTTCATGGGCGACGAAATGGTGGTGGTCATGCGCCCGCTGGTCAACCTGTTTGAAATCGGCAGCCTGCGCGATCCGGTGACGGTATTGACGATCGAGCGCACCCTGCAACAAATCAACGCCCTGCGCCGTCTCGCCGAGATATTCGCATTAAACGCCTTCTCAGGATTAGGCGCCCATGTGCGGAATCGCTAGGGTCAGCCCCTGTTGATTAAGTCCCCTCTCCCCGATGGGGAGAGGGAGTTCAGCATAGTGTGGGGCTAAATATCTAGGACGCGGCAGGTGATGGCGTTGCCGACTTCTTCAGCAGGGCGATCACGAATATGACTGCCTGCATCACAACGATCAACGGCGCCGTGGCCACATCCATATGATAGCTGAGCAGCGTACCCGCCACGCAGGAAAATACCGACACCGCCACGGCGACCGCCATCATGCGGTCGAACGTGCGCGACAGCAGGAAACCGATGGCCCCCGGCGCGATCAGCATCGCCACCACCAGAATAATGCCCGCCGCCTTCAACGCCGATACGATCGTCAATGACAGCAGCACCAGCAAGCCGAAATGCAGCAGCTTCACGGGCAGGCCGATGGCTGCCGCATGGCCGGGATCGAAACAATAGAGCATCAGATCGCGGCGTTTGACCCACATGACCAACGAAACCGCTGCCGCGATCAGCCCCGCTTCCAGCATATCGCCTGTGGAAATACCCAGCACATTTCCGAACAGGACATGCAATAAATGCACATCCGTCTCGATCTTCGTCAGCAGCACAAGCCCCAGCGCGAACATGCCGGAGAAAACGATTCCCATGACCGTATCTTCCTTCACCCGGCTGTTTTCCTTCAGGAACCCCGTTGCCAGCGCGCAAAAAATCCCGGCCACGAAAGCCCCTATCGCCAGCGGAATGCCCGCGACATAAGCCAGCGCCAGACCGGGAAGCACCGCATGGGAAACGGCATCGCCCATAAGCGACCAGCCCCGCAGGATCAGAAAACAGGAAAAAATCGAGCAGACGACGCCGATCAGGACCGATATCACCAGGGCACGCTGCATAAAACCATAAGAAAGCGGTTCGATCAGGAACGCGTAGAGCATGTCCATCAGGCAGCCCTCCCCCGGCGTACGGCACGGCGCGCGTGCATAAGGCCGTAGCGCGGCGCACACAGGAACGCCAGCAGGAACAAGATCGTCTGCATCATAACGATCAGCCCGCCCGTATTGGCGTTGAGGAAATAACTTAAATAGGCGCCGGCGGCACTGGTCAGCGCGCCCATGGCCATCGCCAGCACGATCATCCGCCCGAAACGGTCGGTCAGCAGATAGGCCGTCGCCCCCGGCGTCACCACCATGGCGATGACGAGGCACGCCCCCACGGTCTGCAACGCCGCGACCGTCGCCGCGCTCAGCAAGGCAAAAAACATGATTTTAAGGCCGTTGACCGGCAGCCCGATACTGCGCGCATGGGATTCGTCGAAGAATACCGCCATCATGTCTTTCCATTTCAGGCTCATCAGCAGCAGGCATATCACGGAAATAATCACCACCTGAACGGCATCGCGATCGTCGATCGCGAGAATATTGCCGAGAATGACCGACTGGATATTGACCGCCACCGGATTGATAGACACCAGCAACAGGCCCACCGCGAAAAAACCGGTGAAGACGAGGCCGATAACGGCGTCCTCGCGCAGTCTGGTTTTACGGCGCACGAAGCTCATGCTGAACGCCGCCAGGATGCCGGCGAAGAAAGCCCCCGCCGCATAAGGCAACGCCAGCAGGTATGCCAGCGCTACGCCGGGAACGACGGAATGCGCCAGCGCATCGCCCATCAGCGACCAGCCTTTCATAATCAGGTAGGCGGACAGGAACGCGCACATGCCCCCGACCAATGCGCAAACCCAGATGGCCTTCACCATGTATTGATACGCAAAAGGCTCCAGCAGGATATCCATCAATCCGTGCCTTTCCGGGACTGGACGATTTTCTGGCCGCCCTCTTCCCCGTACAGAACGACCGGGCGTTCATCGTCGGTCAGGACCGTTACCTTGCGCGCGTCGCCATCCTCATGCAGATCGGCACCACCCACATGCACATGCCGCAACATGCCGCCAAAGGCACGGGCCAGATGGGTTTCCGTGAAGGCCGTATCTATGGGACCGCTGGCGATCAGGGTCTTGTTGATCAGGATCACTTCGTCGCAGAAATGCGGCACGCTGCCGAGGTTATGGGTCGATACCACGATCAGGCGCCCTTCCGCCGCCAATGCGTGAAACATTTCGATCAGCGCGTTTTCGGTTTTTACATCGACGCCCGTGAACGGCTCATCAAGGAAGATCACCTGCGCGCCCTGCGCCAGCGCGCGGGCGACGAAAACGCGCTTGCGCTGGCCGCCGCTCAATTCGCCGATCTGGCGTTTCCTGAAATCCGTCATGCCGACACGGGCCAGGGCGTCATCCACGGCCCGCCTGTCGCGCGCGGCGGGAATACGCAGGAAGCCCATATGGCCGTAGCGGCCCATCATGACCACGTCCTCAACCAGCACTGGGAAATTCCAATCCACGTCCTCGGCCTGCGGCACGTAAGCCACAAGATTCCGGCGCAAAGCCTGTTTGACCGTGCCGCCCATCAGCGTCACGGTGCCCGCCGTGGGTTTGATGAAGCCCATCATGACCTTGAACAAAGTGGATTTGCCCGCGCCATTGACGCCGACGAGGCCGCATATACGGCCCCCTTGCAGATTCAGGCTTATGTCCTCGACAGCCTTATGCCCGTTGGGATAAACGACGCCGATCCGGTCCAGCGTTATGAGCGTTTGCGCCGTCATAGCGTTTTCCTGAAGCCTTCCGCAATCGTGCCCGCCGTGACTTTCAGCAGGTCGAGATAGGTCGGCACGGGGCCGTCATCTTCCGTCAGGGAATCCACATACAGAACCCCACCATACGCCGCGCCGCTCTCTTTCGCCACCTGCCGCGCGGGTTTTGCGGAAACCGTGCTTTCGCTGAAGACGACCGGTATACCGTTCTCGCGCACCTTGTCGATCACATGCCTGACCTGTTGCGGCGTGCCCTGCTGGTCGGCATTGATGGGCCAGAGATAGATTTCCCTCATGTCCAGATCCTTGGCCAGATAGCTGAACGCCCCTTCGCTGGTGACAAGGTAACGCTGCGCAGGCGGGATATCCGCCAGCGCTTTTTTTAATTCGGCATCGAGGGCCTTGATCCGCTCCGCATAGGCGCGCGCGTTCCTGTTATAGGTTTCTGCATTGTCAGGGTCGTTTTCCGCGAACGCCTTGCGGATATTTTCGACATAGATCAGCGCGTTCGCGGTAGACATCCATGCGTGCGGGTTGGGTTTGCCGTTATAAGGGCCTTCATAGATCGATATCGGTTCGACACCTTCCGACACGACGACGCTTTTCGCGCCCTTCACGTCTTTCATGAAACGTTCGAACC
>CAKTCH010000029.1 GCA_934538895.1 uncultured Alphaproteobacteria bacterium | reverse complement strand
ACGAACGGATGATCGCGGCGATCGCGGACGTCGAGCCGAGGCTGAGCGGCAGCGAGCCGATCAGATAGGATTGCGCGTCCGCCAGTTCCTGCGCGGTCACGGCATGATCGCGCATCCGCGTCAGTTCCTGATCGATGATTTTAAGGGCTTCCCCGGCGTTCCTGTTTTCGGTGGACAGCCCGATGGTAAAGCCGCTGACATGATCCATGTCGAAGAGCGCGGAATGGATGCCGTAGGTCAGGCCGCGTTTCTCGCGCACCTCTTCCGTCAGGCGCGCGCCGAAGCCGGAACCGCCCAGAATGAAATTCATCACGATGCCGGGGTAATAATCGGGATCGCGGTAATCCAGCCCCGGCCCGATCAGGTTGATGAAGCTTTGCGGGATGTCCTGTTTATAGAGGTAAGTCTTGCCGGTGTTCTGGATGTCCGTATCGGCCAGCGCCGTCGTGGTTGCTTGTGCCGGCAACGGGCCGAACAGCCGGTCCAGCACCGGCCCCAGCTCGTCCGGCGTGATATCGCCCGCGACGCCGACATGCAGGCGGTCGCGCGTCAGGTTGTTCCTGACGAAGCCTTGCAGGTCCTCGCGCGTGAGCGCGGCCAGCGTCGAGAGCGTGCCGCCGCCGTTAAGGGCGTAGGGATGACCGGCATAGGCGCGATCGTTCTGCAACCGCGCGCCGATCCAGTCCGGATCGGTCATCGACGATCTGATGCGGGCGATATTGGCGGCCTTCATGCGGTCGACGGCTTCCTGATCGAAACGCGGCTGCGTCAGCGCCAGCGTCATCAGTTCGAGGGCTTTGTCCTTATGCCGCGTCAGCATCTTGAGCGAGCCGGAAAAATCGTCGCGCCCCGCGCCGAAAGACAGGCTGATCGAATGATCGGTCAGCGCTTTCTGGAAGGCCTGGCTGTCGTAAGGCCCGGCCCCTTCGTCCAGCGTGTTGGAGACAAGGCGCGCCAGCCCCTGCCGTTCCGCCGAGTCGCGGGCGGCGCCTGCTTCCTTGAACGAGAACTCGATGGCGATGATCGGCAGCGTATGGTCCTCTACCAGCCACGCGGTGATGCCGCCGGGGCTTTTGACTTCCCGCACGTCGAGCATTTTTTGCGGTGCGGGCGCTTCCTGCGCGGCGGCGGGCGCTGTCATGGCCAGAGGCAGGGCTAAAGACAAAGACAGCAGCAGGACGTGAACGGTCTTTCTCATTTCTTCTCTCCGGCCTTTTGTTCTTCCTGAGGGAGGGGCGGCAGCAGATAGCCGGATATATAGGGGCGCTGCCTGATATCGTCGGGGTCGAGATATTGCGCGGCCACGGCCTGAATCTGTTCCTTGGTGACTTTATCCAGCGCATAGGGCCAGTATTCGACGTCGTCGAGCGTCAGCCCGCTCGCCAGCGCGCGCCCCACGGTCATCGCCGGGCCGGAGAGGGAATCGAGCGCGAAGGCCGCGCTGTCTTTCATGCGCAGCCTGGCCTCCTGCAATTCCTGATCGCTGACGCCATTCTCGATCACGCGGCGCAGCTCTTTTTTGAGCGCCTTTTCCACCGTGTCGAGGGAGACGCCTTCCGCGGGCGTGGCGGAAAGCCAGCCCGTGCCGTCGGAAAGCGCCAGCCCGTCATAGCTGAAATTGACGCCGATGGCGATTTTCTGATCGACCACCAGCGCTTTATAAAGGCGCGTCGCCGCCCCGCCGTCCATGATCTCGGCGAGGACGCTCAGGGCGTAACTCTCGTCACGGTTTTGTCGGGCCGAGGGCAGGCGGTAAAGGCGCAGGAAAGCGGGCTGCTGGATTTGCGCGTGCCGCAATGTCAGTTGCGGGTTGACGATCATCGGCGGCACCGCCGTCCAGGCGCGCGACGGCAGGGTTATGGGTTTCAGCGGGCCGAAATATTTCTCCGCCAGCGGCTTCAGCTGCGCGGCGGTGATGTCGCCCGAGATCACCATGATCGCGTTGTTGGGGCCGTAATGCGCCTTGTAGAATTTGCGGATCTCCGGCCATTCCAGCGCCGCGACTTCATGGCTCCAGCCGATCACGGGCGTGGCGTAGGGATGATTGACGAACATCATCGCCCGCAATTGTTCCGAGAAATAGCCGCGCGGGTCGTTCTCGGTGCGCTGGCGGCGCTCCTCCAGCACCACGTTGCGTTCCGCCTTGAAATCGGCGGGCGGTGGTTCGGTGTTGACCATGCGGTCGGCCTCCATCTTCATGACGGTTTCCAGATGCGCGACCGCGATGCTCTGGAAGAAGGCGGTATAATCCTGCGTGGTGAAGGCGTTGTCGTTGCCGCCCCGCGCGCGCACGATTTTGGAGAAGGCGCCGGGCTTGACCGTGGCGGTGCCCTTGAACAGCAGGTGCTCAAGGTAATGCGCCATGCCCGAAAGGCCGCGCGGCTCGTCGGCGGCCCCGACCTTGTACCAGATCATGCTGGTGACGACCGGCACGCGGTGATGGGGAATGACCACGAATTCCATGCCGTTGGCGAGCGTGAAGCTTTCGGCGTTATAGACCTTGGCGCGAACTTCGGCCTGCGCGCTTGACGCGGCGGGCATGGCTTCGCGCGCCTGTACCGGTAACCCAGGCGCGGCCAGCGCCAGCAGAATCATAAAAAGAGGCAGCTTTTTCATGCCCGCGAATATAACGCAAAAACAGGGGCGGGACTATGGCGCGGTTCTTAACATAACTTAAGGGATGTCGCAGACGCTTGTCATCCCGAGCGCAAGCGAGGGATCTCCCCTTCATGTTTCAAGAGGAGATCCCTCGTCGCTACGCTCTGTCGGGATGACAAGTGTTGTGTGTGCCCGGTACCCTTAATGGTTGTTTAGCTGAAAGCCGGGCGCATAGCCGAGGGGTGTGGCGCGTTACGGACGGTGGCCTGATTTTCCGGCGTGGCTTTGCGTTCCCAGACGCGGGCGACCCAGGAGGACATCAGCGATTCGGCGTAATCCTCGCGCGCTTTCACCTGCGCAGGCGAGAGTGCGAGGTTGACGGGCGGCAGCACGCGCGCGGCAAGGGCCGGGCTGTATTGCGGGCTTTGCTTGTTATGATCGCGGCGGTACTGGTAATCGAGGATGTTCAAATCCTGCCCTTCGAAACCCGGATAATCGTTGCTGGTGGTATAGGCGTATTCCAGATGCGCGAGCGTCAGCACCCAGTCACGGTGCTTGTCGATCAGCACGGCGGGTTCCGGTTGCGGCGTGTCTTCGGTTTGCGCGGCGATTTGCAGGCGGCCTTCCTTCACGGCGTTCAGCAGATCGCCGCGGTTCAGCGTGTTGTTGCGCGAAGTCGCGAGGTAAAGCCGCTCGCCTTCCGCCGTCTGGTATTCGTAATTGCCCAGCAGTTTGTGCGGCGCGCGCTCTTTCCTGATGTTATAGCTTTGATAGGCGGTGGCCATCGCCCCCGCGCACACGCCGAACAGCGGCAGGCTGGTTTTTTCCGCGTCGTCGATGATGGTTTGCAGCGCGGGCCAGAAATAAAGATCCTCGAACGGCACGTTCGAGGCGGCATAACCGGTGATGAGCAGGCAGTCGGGCTTTTCGGCTTTCGCCCGTTCCCAGCTGACGCCTTTACAGTCCTTGTCTTCGGGGCTGATGAAGACCGGGCACACGTCGTACGGCGCTTTCGACAGGCGCGCGAGCAGCAGATTGACCGTCTCTTCCAGATATACGGTCGGCATCACGTTGACGAAACCGAGCGTCACCGCGCGGTGCGTGGCCTGCCCGTCCTGACGGTCGGCTTCCGCGCGCACCGGCAGATCGTTCGATTTCAGATATGAATGTGCAAAATGTTCCTGCGGCAGGATAATCGCCATAGCCGTCGTTCCCTCTAAACTGCAAATTTCCAGTGTTGCGCCCCATCATGGGCTTTGGGAACTACGGCTCTATACAGCCTCCAGGCTGCGGGCCATAACGCGGTGCAAGCTGATCCTCAAATGCCGCGGCCCAAATGAAAGGCAAAGGCAAGTTAACTTAAGCTTCCGGAAAAAGCAACTTATGTTTTTGCATGGCAAAAGACCGGATTTTGCAATCCGGCCTTTATACAGGGATTTCAGGGTATTATTCGTCTTCCGCCGGGGGCTGTTTTTCTTTCAGGCGCACGGCTTCCTTTTTCGGGTCGATCAGGTTCGGGTCCTTGCTGCCGGGGCGCTTGATACCGAACAGGCGCTCGGCCACCGGCTTCCGGGAATTGTCCTCGATGCCGGATTCGCGGTCCACCACGCGGCGGATGTTGGGGTCGGTTTCATAAGCGCCCGCTTCCTGCAACAGAGCGGCTTCGCCGCTTGCCGGCGCGGCCTGGCGCGTGCCCTGATCGCTGCCGAAGACGGTTTCACGCGCCTGTTCGCCGACATTCTGTTCCTGCGGGCGCGGCGCACCCGGCACCGGCGGGCGCAGACCGTAATCCGGCGGCATCTCCAGCGGCGCGCGTTTGACGACGGCGAACTCATCCGGCGCGGAACGCGTCAGGCCCAGCTGTTCCTTGGCATTGCTGCAACCCGCCAGCATGACGGTGGCGAGAAGGGCGGCCAGAAGTGAATTATGCTTTTTGCTCATGTTGATCCGTCTTATGTCGTTTCGGTTCGAAGAATAGACTATCCAGAACGATATAGGCAATACCCAGAACGATGGCGGAATCCGCCACATTGAAAGCCGGGTAATGCCAGCCGCCGACGTGAAAATCGATAAAATCGACCACCGCGTCGAAACGGGCGCGATCGATCACGTTCCCGAGCGCCCCGCCGATCACCGCCCCGATCGCCAGCGCCAGCGGTTTGTGATCCACCTTGCGCAGCCAGTGCAGGAAAAACCCGGTAATGACCAAAGACAGCGCGATCAGCAGCCACGCCCCCGAATGATCGTTATTGAACAATCCAAAGCTGACGCCGCGATTCCACACATGGGTCAGGTTGAAGAACGGCAGAATTTCCTTCTGGCCTTCATACATATAAATCACCACCAGATTCTTGGTGATCTGATCGAGGACGAGCAGAAGCGATGCAAAAAGCAGCGCGGGTTTGATGAATGAGCGCTTTTTCAAAATAATCCCTATACCGGTTCGACGGTCAGTTTAAACGGATGATCTTCCTTGCGCGCGCGGTCCATGGCGATAGCGGATTTGGTTTCCGCGATCTCGCGCGTATATGTTCCGGCGATGCCTTTGCCCTTCTTGTGCACATCGAGCATGATTATCGTGGCGGTTTCAAGGCTCTTGTTAAAAACATCGGCGAGAACGTTGGTAACGAACGGCATCGGCGTATAATCATCATTATGCACGACCACGTTGAATAAAGGCGGCTCTTTGGAATCCCGCTTCTCGCGTTCGATGACGTTGCCGCTTATTTGGCGTTGTGTTGACATGTTAGCTTCCTATTATTTAAGCGGCCATCTTCCGCGCATATTTGCGCACGGCGTCGGCGCAACGGGCGCACAGGCCTTTATGCGCCGCGTCCTGACCAACCTCAGGTAAAATCTTCCAGCAGCGATCGCATTTGCAGCCCTCGGCTGTTTCTATCCGTACTAAGACGCCATCAGTTTTTCGTGTTGCTGCCAGTTCTTCGGTCGAGGGTAGTTCCTCATCTCTTGATGCATATTTGTAACTAGCGTGCGATGAAATACAAATTTCTGCCCAATTAACATGTCCGAGTATCTTTTCGTCAAAATCATCGGGGTGTAAATAGATAGTAATATTTGCTTCTAGCGATGACCCGATGGTTTTATTGCCCCTCTTTTCTTCTAAGGCGCTTAATACAGATTTTCTTACTTTATCTATTTTGTGCCATTTAAAGGCTAGCGCTTGGTTATTCCAGTGTTTCGGAATCTCCGGGAAGATGCGCAGGTGCACGCTTTCTTCATCACCGAACACGCCTTGCGGGCGGTGCTGCCATGCTTCTTCCGCCGTGAAGCACAGCATTGGCGCCAGCCATGCGGTCAGGCAGCTGAAGATTTCCTTCATCACCGTGCGGCAGGCGCGGCGGCGCAGATCGTCCGGGTGATCGCAATAAAGGCTGTCCTTGCGGATGTCGAAATAGAACGCCGAGAGTTCGTTGGCGCAGAAATTATGCAGGCGGTGCGCCAGCTTGCCGAATTCATAATTGGTCACGTAACCGCGCACGTCCTGATCCAGTTCTGCCAGCCAGTGCAGCATCAGGCGTTCCAGCTCCGGCATGTTTTTATATTCGTCCGCCGGGATCAGTTCTTCGTTCGTCAATCCGTCGAGCGCGCCGAGCAGGTAACGGAACGTGTTACGCAGGCGGCGGTAAAGATCGGCGGTGACTTTTAAGGTTTCCTTGCCGATACGGATATCTTCGCTGTAATCGGAGAGCATCGTCCACAGGCGGATGATGTCGGCGCCGTGCTGTTCCATCATTTGCAAAGGATCGACCACGTTGCCGACCGATTTCGACATCTTGTAACCTTTTTCATCCAGCACGAAACCATGCGTCAATACGCCCTTGAAAGGCGCGTGCGCGTTGGTGCCGCACGATTCCAGCAAGGATGAATGGAACCAGCCGCGGTGCTGGTCGGAACCTTCTAAATAAAGATCGGCCTTTTCCACGCCTTCAAACGCGGGCCATGTCCTGGTGTCACCTAGCACGAAGGCATGGGTCGAGCCGGATTCGAACCACACATCGACGATGTCGAAAATCTGTGTGTAGTCTTCGGCCTTGTATTGGGTGCCGAGGAAATATTGTGCGTCATGTTGCCACCATGCGTCGGAACCTTCGGCCTCGAACGCCGCGGCGATACGTTTCAGCACCGCTTCATCGCGTAATGGCTCGTCGGTTTCTTTATGCACGAACAGGGCGATAGGCACGCCCCAGGCACGCTGGCGGGAAATGCACCAGTCCGGGCGGTTCTCGATCATCGCGGTGATGCGGGTTTCGCCCTTGGCGGGATACCAGTCGGTTTCCTTGATCGCATCCAGCGCGGTTTGGCGCAAGGTACGCTGGTCGTTGCCGCCGTTGGGCGTCTGGGGGGAATCGCTGCGCTTGTCGTCCATCGCAATAAACCATTGGGGCGTGGTGCGGAAGATCAGCGGCGCCTTGGAACGCCAGCTATGCGGATATTCGTGACGGATGGAGCCCTTGGCCAGCAGATTACCCGCTTCGTCGAGGGCTTTCAGCACGGCGAAGTTGCCGTCGCCCATTTCGCCTTTTTGCGTCAGCACTTCCTTGCCCGCGAACAGCGGTACATGGTCGCGGTATTTGCCGTCGTCGGTAACATTGTCGGGAATGTCCTTCGCGCCGAAATGTTTCATATAGAGCCAGTAATCGTCCTCGCCGTGGCTGGGGGCGATATGGACGAAGCCGGTACCCGCGTCTGCGGTGACGAAATCACCGGCCAGCATCGGGATATCATAATCATACCCTTGGCCGTGCAGCGGGTGATGGCATGTGATTCCATTAGGAAACTCGTAGCTACTCTCCGCTTGAAGAAGATGATCGTCGCTTACAAGCATTTGGCCGGGGATAGTATAGGATTTGTTGATAATTTCAGGGGCAATTTTAGTATCTGATAAGAACTTATGTAATAGATCTTCAGCTACTATAAAACGTTCTCCGGCATGGGCTCTGCCATCAGGCAAGTCCTGTGTTAGTTCAATAACCACATATGTTAGTTCTGGATTACATGCGATGGCTTTGTTTGAAGGAAGAGTCCAAGGAGTGGTTGTCCAAATTACAACCGATGCAGGTTTTTCATGAGGAACGTATTCACCGGAATTTTCAGAGCGCCCTAATAGTTTATGGAGTGCTCTGCAAGCTTTGGCTACAGGAAACTTCACCCACACGGTGATGGATTTATGTTCCTTGTATTCGACTTCGGCTTCGGCCAGCGCGGTCTTCTCGACCACCGACCACATGACGGGTTTCACGCCCTTATAGAGCAAGCCGTTCATCAGGAATTTGTGGATCTCGCGCACGATCTGCGCTTCCGCCGGTTTGGTCATGGTCAGGTAGGGCGTTTTCCAGTCGCCGATCACGCCGAGGCGCTGGAACTGCGCCGACTGCGTATCGACCCATTTTTGCGCGAACGCGCGGCATTCGGCACGGAAATCAAGCGGTGCTACGTCGTCTTTGTTTTTGCCCTCTGCCCGGTATTTCTCCTCGATCTTCCATTCGATCGGCAGGCCGTGGCAGTCCCAGCCCGGCACATAGGGCGCATCGTAACCCATGGCTTGCCATGAACGGTTGATGACGTCTTTCAGGATTTTGTTCAGCGCATGGCCCATATGGATGTCGCCGTTGGCGTACGGGGGGCCGTCATGCAGCACGTATTTCGGGCGGCCTGCGGCTGTCTCGCGCAGTTTTTTGTAAAGGTCGGATTGCTGCCAGCGCGCCACTGTCTCCGGTTCCTTCTTCGGCAGTTCGCCGCGCATCGGGAAATCGGTCTTGGGCAGGAATACGGTGTCTTTATAGGCATCCGCGTTGCCGTTGGCGCTGTCGGTCATCATGCAATCCATAGGTAAGGAATGAGACAGGCACTATCGCTAAAAAAACAAGGAAAATCAAGGAAACAGGCAGGATCAGGCTCGTTCGCGGGGATCGTCAGGCCCGTGAGGGCGGAAACGCCCGAAAAATAAGCCGTGCCGCCCCTATCGTGGCGCTAGACAATGAACGCACCGCAACTTTGACATCCCCATAAAATTATGCAAAAGAATATCGATCAACGAAATTATCAGGAGGTAATAAATGGGGGAACTGCGCCTAACAACGAGAGACGAAGACGGCAACTATCATGTTCAAAAAATTGAGGGCGTGCTGGAAATAGAGGTAAAAGATATTGAGAAACTGGCCGGCCTAAAACAGCATCCCACGGTTAATGCCCGCCCGGAACCGGGGGTAGGCGGCCGGATCGCGGCGGCGTTTGCGGCCGTAGCATTAGTCTGCGGCATCTTTGCCGTTTCCGCGCTTGAGGACGCAAACAAAGCCACGCGGGAGCAGACGGAAGCGATCAAGGCCCAGACCGCAGCGATCAAGGCTCTGGCGCCGCCGCGCCAGCCTTAAAAAAATCAGCCGCAAGCCGCGGCCAGTATGTGCCGCGCTTCCGCGCAATCGGTCTTGATCTGCCGGACCAGCGCGTCGAAGCTTTCAAATTTCGCTTCCCCGCGCAGCCAGGAATCCAAGTCATATAAGGGGATTTCAGCGATTACACCACTGTATCCGGCGTCAGGCCCGGAATAGCGGAAAGGTTCAGAAAATAAGACATACCGCCATATTTAATTGATTTACCAGGAATTTGACATTCCAGTGAAATTATGCAAAATAGTGCCGATCAACGAAATAACAGGGAGCCAAGCTATGGGTGTAGACGGAAATAAAACCTTCACGGAAGAGTCTAAAAATCAAGCCGCACCGGAAAGGGCCGTAAAAGTTAGAAATAGCAGTGATGCGTTTGGCTCCGCGGCTATAGGTATAGCTATGATAGTTAGCGCGATAGTGTCCAGCTCCATGTATGGAGTAGGAGGTAAGATCGTTGAGGCTATTGATAACAATACAAAGGCGATAAAAGAGCAGACGAAGGCCATCAAAGAGAAGAGTGTTCCTTCCTGCCCGCGTCTTTAAATCTGCGAAAAGATCAAACCTGTAATATGTGCCGCGCTTCGGCGCAATCGGCCTCGATCTGCCGGACCAGCGCGTCGAGGCTCTCGAATTTGGCTTCCCCGCGCAGGCGTTTGACGGGCTTTATGCGCAGGGTCTTGCCGTAAATATCGCGGTTGAAATCGAAAATATAGCTTTCAATCTGGCCGACCTGAAGCTCGAACATGGGGCGGATGCCGATATTGGTGGCCGCCGGGAGCCATGCGCCTTCTCCCTCGATCTGGACAAACGTGGCATAAACGCCGTAAGCCGGGTGCAGCGTTTCCCCGAGCGCTACGTTGGCGGTGGGGAAGCCGAGTTCCCGCCCGCGCTGGTCGCCTTTCACAACCGTGCCTTCCATGAACCATTCCCAGCCGAGCAAATCGCTGGCGGCGTCGATCTGGCCCTGGCGCAGCGCCTGACGGATGGCGGAGGAGGACACGTCGTCGCCGTCCTCGTCGACGACTTTATCGACGGCGGTAACCGGCAGGCCCGCGTCGATCAGGGTTTGCGTGCTGCCCTTGCGCAACTGGCCGAAACAGAAATCCTGCCCGACGATAATATGCGCGGGGTCCAGTCCCGCGCGCAGGACGTTATCGATGAATTGCTGCGGCGACAGGCTGGCGAAATCCCAGTCGAATGTCAGGTTATAAAGGATATCCACCCCCGCCGCGCGCAGGCGTGCCTCTTTCACCGGCGCGGGCGTCAGGCGGAAGGCAGGATCGTCGGGGCGGAACAACGCGCGCGGATGCGGTTCGAACGTCAGTACGGCGACGGCGGCGTTCAGGGCGCGGGCTTTCTCCCGCGCAAGGTCGATCAGCGTGCGGTGGCCGCGATGCACGCCGTCGAAATTGCCGATGACGATGACCGCGCCTTTGGCCGTTTCCGGCAGATCCCGAAATGTCTTGAAAACCTGCATTTCAACTCTATGTTGAGGAGTCAATAATTTGTCGATATTCATCTAAGCCCGTAAGCTTTAAAATGCAAGCATCCCCCGCCGCAAGCCTTCAATATCTGCAAAACGCGCCGGAAGACGGGCCGGTCGCGCAGCTGGTCGTGCTGCTGCACGGCTATGGCCGGGACGCCAGCCTGATGAAAAAGCTGGCCGATGAAGTGCGCGCCCGCCTGCCGCAGGCGCTGATCCTGATGCCGCACGCGCCCGAGGATATGGAAGAGCCTGTCGGCGATGACAATGTACTGCGCGTGCCCGCACAACTGCGCGGCGACGACCCGCAGGATTTCTCGCCCGGCGCCCGCCGCAAATGGTTTTCCATCCGCGGGGCTTCGCTTGACGAACTGACGCACCGCATTTTGAATGCCGCCGCTCTGGTCAATGATTTCATCACGCGCCAGATGCATGAACACGGCCTGCGGGATAAGGATGTGGCGCTGATGGGTTTTTCGCAGGGCGGCGTGGTGGCGCTCTATGCCGCCTATAGCCGCGCGCGGCCGATCGCCTGCGTGGTGGGGCATAGTACCTTGTTCATGCCGGGGCCGGCGCTGACGAGCGTTATGCCGACACTGTATCTTTACGGGCTGGCGGATGAAGAATTTCCGCCGCGCCGTTACGAGGAAGCCGCGGGAGTCTTATCCGCGCAGGTACCGCAAGCGACGGTGCGCGCGGTGCCGGGATTGCGGCATACGACCAATGCGGAATCGCGCGCGATCGTCGCGGATTATATATTTGAAATGTTGTGCGGTTAGCGGCTGGCCGGTTTGCATGGCGGATAATCGGCAGCGCTCACAGGCGTCCAGATCTGGCTTTTGCCGAACAACGGCATCCCGACATAGCCGCGCACCAGCAGCGTGCCTTTCGGCAATGTTTGCAGCGTCGCGTTATAGAGATCGCCGTCGTCGGCCTTATAGATATTGCCGTCGATCCAGTTATGGGCGTTCTGCTGCCTGAAGCCCCAGAGGATTTTCAGGCCGCACATCGGGCGGTCGCGCAGGGCCGGGTCTTCGTTCTTTTCGTCGAACTGCATCCCGCCGTCGATGATCCAGTGGATGGTGCCGCAATAACCCTGCGCGCAGGGTTTGATCGCGATGACCGAGCGCCCGTTTTCGGTGAG
>CAKTCH010000028.1 GCA_934538895.1 uncultured Alphaproteobacteria bacterium | reverse complement strand
ACACGGTCGTGGTCAGCGTCACCAATTTTCATGCCGGGTCCGGGGCTTTCAACATCATCCCCGACGAGGCCAGGCTGATCGGCACGGTGCGCGCCTTCAGCAATGAAACGCGCGAGAAAGTGATCGCACGCATAAAATCGATCATCGAGGGCATAGCGTCATCAATGGGTGCTACGGTGGAGATGGATTTCATGTTCCACAATTACGCCACCGTTAATGACCCCGAAGCCACCGGGATGGCGGCGCGCGCCGCCGCGGTCGTCGTCGGCGAGAACAATGTCGATACCGATACGCCCCCCAGCATGGGCGGCGAGGATTTCAGCGCTTACCTGCGCGAAAAGCCGGGGGCGTTTATCTTCGTCGGCCAGGGCGTGCCGGAGAAAGACAGCCCGCATAATAAAGGGCTGCACCACCCCGGTTACGATTTCAACGACGAGATCATCCCGATCGGCGTCAGCTATTTTGCGACACTTGTCGAGCAGACCTTGCCGCTGGAGAAGTAACCGGATACCGCCCCACGCGCCTGTGTGGCGCCCTTGTGAAACCTTTAACGTTTTCCTCCTAGAATGGAAGGAAGCATAAGGGGCGGTTCGGGGAGTCTTCATTTTGCCTTATCATGTTCTGCTGGGATTGCTGGCTTTGTGGCTGGCGCCTGTGCGCGTGGCGCAGGCGGCGGAGGAGCTTCCCGCCCCCGTCTCTTCTCCTGCCCCGCCTGATGAAGCGCACGCCGTTCCGGAAGATTACCCGGAAGATTTCAGTTCTCCGGCAGAATGCTCGGAAGCGCTGGAAAACCGCTACGCCGCTTTTGGCGAGGATGAAGGGGACGAACAACCCGCCGCGTCGGTGCAAACATCCGCCCCTGTGCCGGAAGCCGGCCCTTAGAAAGTGGATTTTTATTGACAGCGGACAGCGTTAAACCTTATACAGAGATCATGATGTTCCATGCTGCCCCACCCGGCGCGTTGCGCCTGCGACCAAGACGTACCTTCCGCCCGTCGGCGGTGTAGGGCGTCAGTGTCATCTTCGGGTTAGCAGCCCACCTTCAAGAACCTGATAATCCTACCCCCGGCGGCGGTCAGCCAGACGCCCCCGCAATCTCGTTATCAGGACAAGAAGACATGAACACCGGCACTCTCGAGCCCCAGAGCACAGCTATTTCCGTGCGTCCGCAGTTTGCGCGGGCCGCCGCTTACCGTACCGTCATGCTGGACGCCCGTTACGTACCCGCCATGGATCGCCTGCAAACCCGATGTGGCACCGATAATGTCGTGCCACGCGACTCAGCCTATTACGCTGCCCATTTCGCCGCCGCGCAGGGGGCCGTAGGAATTGTCGATGAACAAGGCGCGCTGGTCGCCCATGCGCTGATACGAAACAAGGGTACGGACACCACGATGCTGAACGTGCTGGTCGATCCGGAACACCGGGGCCAGCGCCTCCATAACCGTATGATCGCGGCATGGCTGGAGAATGCCAGCGACGCCGGACTGCTTACCGCTTCGGCACGCGTTCGCACGACCGCTGTGGCCAGCTTCAAAAATTTCAGCACCGCCGGCTTCGAAACCATTCGCGAAGAGCCCAGCCCCGAAGCCCCGCACGAAATGACGCATGTGATGCAGAAGGCATTGCCGGGCAAAACCCCACATCTTTCTTTGGTGGAACAATGCAAAAGCCCCGTATAAAGACGGCGCTTTTTATATGCGCTACCGAAGATAGCTTTCCCTCCGGTTGAATTGCCAGGACGCAAAGAGATAGAGATACGATATTAATCTAAACGTCGTTGCGAGCGCAGCGAAGCAATCCAGGCTCCAGACCTTATCGATTTCGGAAATTTACAAGAACACTCCCCCTCTCCCCATCGGGGAGAGGGTTGGGGTGAGGGGGATCATGAATCCCGCCTGTTACAAAGTTTAACCACCCTGTTTATGTCCCCCTCACCCACTGCGCTATGGCTTTTCCTAATCGGAAAAGCCGCGCTTCGTTGCCCTCTCCCCGGTGGGGAGAGGGGCATAATCATTCTTGAATCACCTCCCCCCTCCCGCGGGCGGGGGGAGAATGGTTCGACGGAATGCGGCATACTCTAAATTTTCTTATCGACGATAGCGCCTTTGGATTTATCCAGCAGGTCCTGTGCTTCCTTGCTGATTTCTGTGGAAAGCGGTTTGCCTTCCGCGCGCAATCTGGCACGCTCGATCAATTGATCGGCGGTCAGGGGGGCGTTCTTCTTTTCCTCTTCGATGCGGTCGAGTTCGGCCTGCTTCTTCGCCGCCTCGGCCTGAAAGACTTTCAGCTTGTCCTGCTGCTTTTTTACCAGCGCGTTCACTTCCTCGGTCAGCGAGTCCATGATGGCGCCGTTCGGGTCCAGCCCCGGCAGCGTTGAATAAAGATTGATCTGGCCTTTAAGCTGGGCGATTTTGGCGTTCAGGTACCAGTCCTGTTCGGTGTAGGGATCGCTGCTCGTTTTATTACGCGCCGCTTCTTCCTGCTGCTGCTTGAGCAGTTTTTGCACCGGGGAAAGATCCGCGGTGCTGGTAGTCGTTGCGGTCGCTCCTGCGTCCGATGTCACTGATCCTACAGCCATAATTCCATTATACCCTGTTTTGCGGTTAATGAGACGTTAAAACGGCACCTTCCGGCGCTATTTTTCCCGGAAATCTGCCGCTTTTTTCATTGCAAGAAACGTTCCAGACGGAGTCATGACGTCATGGCCTTGTCGGCTGCGCTTCCTTGCCATGACGAATTAGGTTATGGAATCTATCGATCTTTTGCAGCCAGATCAATGGCATAGAGCATATCGACCGTGCCCTGCTTGATGCCTTTCGGATGATTCCAGACATAATCGGTACCATCGATGAAGGTCGCCCCGGCCCGCACATAACGGCCACATTCGTCATTAGTGATATTCCCCTCGACCAGCGCTGGAATTTCCGAGCGGGCGCTCCACCAGCCGATCAGGCTTTCCGGCGGCAGGATATGCCCCGCCACGGCGGCGAAGCAGACATAATCGACGGCCCCTTCATCAGCGGCAGCCTCCGCCGTCTGGCGCGACAGGCCGCAGCGCAGGCCGATAATGGCGTCCTCGCCCATCACGGCGCGGGCAGCGGCAATGTCTTCGGGCTTGTCCAGCAGCACGCCATCGGCCTCGACCGCGAAGGCCAGCCCGGCATGACCGCGCACAATGACCACCAGGCCGTTTTGCTTGCCGCTCAATACCAGCGCCTTCAGCCGGTCGGTGGAATCGACGTCCATCGGGTCGCCGCCCACTTCCAGCACATGCAGGTTCTTTTCATAGGCGGAACGGTTGATGACGAAGGCGGTCTCGCGCAGATCGCGGAAAGCGTCCTCGAACGGCTTGCCGTCGGCAATTTTCAGATAAAGCCCACAGACGGGCGCACCCTTTTTCACTTCCTTGGTCATGACTATGGGTATAACCGCAGCATGATAAAAGTAAACAGATTTTATAAATGGGCGCCCTTGTCGCATACGCGCGGAGCAGGCTCGGCAGGATATTCCGTGCGGGAAACGGCCTCTGCCGAAGGCGGCTGGTCCTTCACGCCGCAGGCACTGCGGATGAAATCAGCACGGGCCTTCAGAGGCGGATGCGTATTTTTTATCAGCTTCACCAGATATCCGTCGGCAGGACTCCATGCAGCACTTAGCGCTCTCGACATCCAGTTACTACGAGGCACTCTGACAGAATTACCATTATTTTTTTCTTCCAGATAAGTCAGGACCCCAATCGTGTCTTCTGGCCCCGCGATTTCAGCGGCCTTCAGGTCGGACAGATGTTCTACGCTATGATTGAAAGCCCGCATCAAGCGTGAAACCGCCGCCAGAGCCAGCCACGATGCGCCTGAAGCCATCAGCAGTGTCCCGCTCGCGGCGAGCAGCGCCGAAGCATTAACAGCATTAATGGCATCGACGTAGCTCGCCGACGTCTCATTCATGAAAGGCTTGTCCTTCAGGATATGAGCCGTCTGCCCCAGCAAGGAAAGACGGAGCGCATTATTCGACGCCAGTGCATAAAACGCCGTGGTTGACATAGCCATATTAAGAAAATTTTTGTTATTACCCGCTTTGTAATGGCCGATTTCATGACCGATAATGGCCTTGGTATGCGCAGGATCGATAGTATCGATATCCCCATAAAAGGTAATAGCAGCTTTATTCCCCGTATAGAAAACGCTGGCATTGACAACGGGTTTCCCCTTATCGGCGCGTGTCCGTAGCAACCCCACCAGATCGACGCCGTCTTTCCCGGCTTCCGCCTTCGCCCATTGGTGAAGGGGATGGGCGGAATTGATCTTTGCATAATCTCCCTTACTTGCAGCAGGCACAAGCGGATCGTGCGCATTCCGTGTCTTGGATTTTGCCCGGCGCCAGAACTTCTCGGCGATATCCATGCCCTTATCCAGCAATAAGATGGGTATGGCAGGCAGCGAGAGAACGGCCAACCCGCCCCACAGAAGCCTCTGCCTGTTTTTCTCTTTCCGGCGCACATCTTCAATCATGGAATAGTTTTAACATAACATAATGGATAAGTACAATCTTCCTTTTAATTCTTCAAAGACTAAGCTTCCCTCTTGTGCTTAAATCCCGAACATGACTGATCCTGCCCTCCTCAGCGTCAAAGACCTTGGCGTCGATTTTCATACCGCCGACGGCGTTTTCAGCGCCGTCCGGGGCGTTTCGTTCGATATCCGCAAAGGGCAGACGGTAGCGCTGGTCGGGGAATCCGGCTCCGGCAAGTCGGTCACGGCACTTTCGGTCATGCAGCTCCTGCCCTATCCGCGCGCCGCGCATCCTTCCGGTTCCATCCGTTTCGGCGATCAGGAGTTGGTGAGCAGCGGCGAGCGTTTCATGCGCAGTCTGCGCGGCCATCGCATCGGCATGATCTTTCAGGAACCGATGACTTCGCTTAACCCGCTGCACACGATCGAACGGCAAATCGGCGAAGTGCTGAAAGTGCATCAGCGCATGAACGATACGCAGGTGCGCGCGCGCGTTCTCGAATTGCTCGATCTTGTGGGGCTTTCGCGTCTGAAGGACCGTTTGAAAGCTTATCCGCATGAACTCTCGGGCGGCCAGCGCCAGCGCGTCATGATTGCGATGGCCCTTGCCAACCACCCGAGCCTCCTGATCGCCGACGAGCCGACGACGGCACTGGACGTCACCGTACAGGCGCAGATTCTCGAGTTGCTGCAATCGCTCAAGGACAAGCTGGATATGTCGCTGCTGCTGATTACGCACGACTTGTCCGTCGTCGAGAAAATGGCCGATCATGTGTGCGTGATGAAGAACGGGGGCATCGTCGAGCAGAACGAAGCCGCCGCCCTTTTCGCCGATCCGCAGCATGATTACACGAAAATGCTGCTTTCGGCGCAGCCGAAATCCAGCCCCCCTCTTCCGGGCGGAGAAGCCTATATTCTTAAGGCCTCCGACATCAAGGTTCATTTCCCGCGCCGGAAAAACTTCTTCGGCAAAACGAAAGAATGGGTCAAGGCCGTGGACGGCGTCAGCGTCACCTGCCGCGCGGGCCAGACAGTCGGCGTCGTCGGCGAGTCCGGCTCGGGGAAGACCACGCTCGGGCTGGCCCTGTTGCGCCTGACAGCGTCGCAAGGAGAGATTACATTCAGGGATCGCATTATTTCCGGCTATGACCGCGATGACATGCGCCCCTTGCGCGCCAGAATGCAGATCGTGTTTCAGGACCCTTATGGCGCGCTATCACCGCGGCTGAGCATCGGGCAGATCGTCGCCGAGGGGCTGGAAGTCCATCGCCGCGACCTTTCCCCCGCCGCGCGCGAGGAACTGGTGGTGCAGGCCTTGCGCGATGTAAATCTCGATCCTGAAACGCGTCACCGTTACCCGCATGAATTTTCCGGCGGGCAGCGCCAGCGCATTTCCATCGCCCGCGCGATGGTGCTGCAACCTGAACTGCTGATGCTCGACGAGCCGACATCGGCGCTGGACGTTTCGGTGCAGGCGCAGATCGTCGACCTGCTGCGCGGCTTGCAGGAGAAATACAATCTCGCCTACATGTTCATCTCGCACGATTTACGCGTGGTGCGGGCGATGGCGCACGAACTGATCGTGATGAAGGACGGCAAGGTGGTGGAGCAAGGCCCGGCGCAAGCGGTTTTCGACAATCCGCAAACGGAATATACCAAGGCCCTGCTGGATGCCGCTTTAGCGTTGAAAACCAGAAAAGCGGCGTAAAGGGATATTTCATTCATAAGGGCGATCTCCAGCGCTCCCCCCGTAATGAGCGCATTATTACTTGACCCCATACATCATTTTACGTAAAATCATGCCAAGTGAGGCTTATATGTCATCTTCTGATAATACAATGTTTTTTATTCGTGCTACTTATACCGCCATTGCTGTAGCGGCCCTTATTTTTACAGGGCGGCAGCAAATCATAGAGATTCCTGAATCCGAAGCAATATGCACCGATAACGGCAAGGGCCTTATTTCGGTGATCAGGCCGGGCAACGATATTCCCCTTATGACGTCCAAAGACCTGCATCCTGCCAAGGATGGCAGTTTGCGTGGAACGGCTTCTGATATATCCGGCGCTTTTGAGTTTGCAGTGCGCGATAGCGCTGAGGGCCGCGTCTGCGAAGCGAGGGGACCTTATTCCCATGGCTATAAAGATGCGCTCGGCGCCACGCGCGGCGAAGGATACGGGAATACGGTTTTTGTATATAAAATGAGGTAATAAGGCCTCTGTCTCCATTAAAGATCCGGGTATGATGCGTTACAATACTTTACTACATAAGCTTTCTGCCGCATTCGCCATCAGCACGGCCCTTGCCGGCAGCGCCTTGGCAACGGCGCCGGAAGATGCACCGGCGAATACCAATCCTGATCTGAAACAAGGCACGCTTTTCAGCAAGATCGCGGAACAAGGCCATCCCCGGTTTAAAAAGATCATTGCCATGATGCGGCAAAGCCGTGAAGGTGAAAAAATATACCGGTATGCGTCCCGTAAGGGCCTCAGACTTCACTGGGGGAACGCTTCCACATCGGACGGCGGCTACATAGACGGTACGATTCGTATTTCGCCTGCGCTTTCCAACGAAGCCGCCGGATATACCATTGCCCATGAAGTCGCCCACGGTTTTCAAGATAAATCCCTGAACTGGCTGAAATACCAAAGGGGGCCGCTTATTACATGGCATATCAGCCAGCTCAATGAAATCGGCGCCTGCGCCTATGCCGCGCATTATGCGGCTAAATGGAAGGATGAAACCCGGAAAGCACTTAATCTTCCCGAAGGCTTTGGCGATAAGACGGCACAGCGTTACCAGGACCTTCCGGCAACGCAAAGAGATTTCTATAAAAATGCGGTTCTGCCTTGCGCACAAGAATTCCAGGAATAGGCATCTGAATCGAAGCATATGCCATGGGGACTCTATTCCCTCGACGACGCCCGTTTATTATTGAAGATTATTCAACTGAACGCCAAGATCGCGACATGGCATCCTGCGGGTTATGACGCGTCAGATGACCGGAGCATATTCGATACTATCCGCACGAAAGACAAAGCGCGGCTGCTATCAAAAACGCTGACGACACTCCTTGACCGGGAGGATGTCCCATCATTCCTGAAGCCGGAAAAATTACCGGGCAGGACTTTACGGCGTCTAACATCATTAACCGAGGGGAGCAAAGAAGCCATGGACCTGCTATCCAGGGACCAGCTTCGATTTGCCGGTCTCCGGACTCAAGCTCTGCGCACCCATAATCAGGCCATGCGAGAGCATACTATGCGCGCTTCGCAAAGCACGGCGCCTTAAAAACCCGATAATTCCGGTCAGGAACCTATAAAAACAGGCCTTTTCCACCATTTTTCCCTTGCCTACCGGCCCGTTAACAGGTTAGAAACCCTGACGTTTTAAAATCCAGGTAATGTCTGAAAGAGGTGATTTAGTTTGGTAACGGTCAATGTACGCGACAATAACGTCGATCAAGCCCTGCGCGTTCTGAAGAAGAAGCTGCAGCGCGAAGGCGTATTCCGCGAAATGAAGATGCGTCGTGATTACGAGAAACCCTCCGTAAAAAAGAAACGCGAAAAGGCCGAATCCGTACGCCGCTGGCGTAAAATGGAGCGCAAGAAGCGCGACCGCGACGGATTCTAGACTTTCAATCCCGCTTAAAGATAAAACCCCCGGAACTTGCCGGGGGTTTTGTTTCTTAGTGTATGGGGAGTCAGTGCGGGGGACTTTTCCAGAAATTAAATTGTTTAATTTCAAAGACTTAATAGATCATGGCCAAAATAAGATGGACATCTTGGTTCATAGTTGTTACGCAAGACCCTTCCTTTTATTACAGGAGTGAAAGTCGCATGAAGATCTGGGTTTTATATCATGGTAAAATCGAAGCAGACGATCCCGAAGCCTATGAAAGTCTGCGTCTGAAGGAGGAAGCTGAGAAAATTGGTGCTTCGCTGGATATCCTCAATCCTGAAAATTTCGATCTGGTCCTCGATACGACCAATGAATGGCGCGCTCTTTACAACGGTAAGCATATCGAAACGCCAGACTTAATTTTACCCCGTACAGGTGCGGAAACCAGTCTCACGGCATTTTCTGTTCTGCGTTTTTATGAAAGCTTGAAGGTGCCGGTCATCAACAGTACCACCGGTATAGAATCCGTTGCCGATAAATTGCAGACCCAGCAAATTCTGGTGAATAAAGGGTTCCCGGTACCACGCACGATCCTAGGGAAATTCCCGCCGGATATTGACTTGGTTGAAAACAAGCTTGGCTTCCCGGTCGTGGTAAAAACATTGCGCGGTACACGCGGTGGCGGTGTTTTCCTTTGTGAAACGCGGGAAAAGTTCAAGGACCTTACCGACCTGATCCATGGAGCGAACAGTAGTAGTAACGTGCATTTCCTGTTCCAGCAATATATCGGCTACAGCCATGGCCGCGATGTGCGTGTTTTTGTAGTGGGTGGCAAGGTGCTGGCCTGTATGGAACGCCGCGCCACGGACGGCAGCTTCAAGTCAAACATATCGCGTGGCGGTGCCGGACAGCCCTATCCGGTCACGCCTGAGATCCGCGAGTTGGCGCTGAACGTGTCCAAGGCACTCAACCTTGAAGTCACAGGCATCGATCTGCTGTTCGACGAGGCTGGTGGTTATCGTATCTGCGAGGCAAACAGTTCACCGGGCTTCAAGGGTCTTGAGAGCGCTTGCGGTGTCAATGCAGCAGCTGCCATCATCAGGCATACGATTTTCAAAGCGTGCGCCCATCCGGTGCAAAGTTTCTTCTCGCGCTTTCATCGCCTGCGCGCCGCTGCCTGAATTTAAATATTCGCCGATGCCGCCGTGGTATAGTCACCGCGGTGGCATCAGGCTTTTTTCAGGAAGGCACAAGCCTCCTTCAGCCATTTCTTTTCCACCGGGTCGAGATAAGGCCCGATCTCGCGTGTCACGCGTTTGTGGTAATCGTTCAGCCATTTGATTTCATCGTCATTCATCAGCGCAAGATCGATCAGGCGCCTGTCGATCGGTACAAGCGTAATCGTTTCGAATGCCAGCGCGTTCGCAGGGGCGGTCCCGCCATCGTCGATAACGCCGGCCTCCACCACCATGAGCAGATTTTCGATACGGATGCCGAAAGCGCCCTGTTTATAGTAACCCGGCTCATTCGAGACGACCATGCCAGCCTTGAAAGGGCGCATGGACGCTTTCGACAGGCCGCCGCCCTGTTCGTGCACGGACAGGTAAATGCCGACGCCATGGCCCGTGCCGTGGCCGTAATTCATCTTGCGGCGCAAGAGCGGCTGACGCGCCAGCATATCCAGATCGACGCCGCGGGTGCCCTCCGGGAAAACGGTGGAAGCCACCGCGATATGGCCCTTCAGCACCAGCGTATTGGCTTTCTTCTGGGCGGCGCTGGCCTTGCCGATGGCAATGGTGCGGGTAATATCGGTGGTGCCGTCGTTATATTGCGCGCCGCTATCCAGCAGCAAAATACCCGGCGGCTTGATTTTTGCATGGCTTTCTTCGGTGGCACGGTAATGGACGATCGCGCCGTTGGCTTTCCAGCCTGCGATGGTATCGAAGCTGGTATCGCGGAAACCCTTTTGCCGCGCGCGGAACTCTTCCAGTTTTTCCGCGACCGATAATTCCGTCAGACTACCTTTCGGCGCTTCGCGGTCCAGCCAGCACAGGAATTTCGTTTCCGCCACGCCGTCGCGCACATGAGCTGCGCGGATGGCTTTTCGTTCGGCGGGGGTTTTGCACGCCTTGGGCAGCAGGCATAAATCCTCGGTATCTTTCAGCGTGCCGCCTTTGCCCTCGATCAATTGCTTGAACCAGACAGAACCGTTCTTGTGGTCAAACAGCACGGGCAATTTTTCGCGTTTCGATTGCGCCGCCAGATCCTGCAACGCCTGTTCCTGCTTATCGGGGTGCAAAACCTGCACGCGGTTGCCGATATGCGCGCGCACTTTCGGCGGGATTCTGGCGGGGTCTATAAACCAATCGACGGTGCCGTTCTTGCGCACGACGGCGCTGGACAGCGCAAACGGCGTATGCGGCACATCGGTACCGCGAATGTTCAACAACCATGCGATGGAATCCGGCATGGTAACGATAGCGGCCAACCCGCCCTTCTTCACGATATCCGCCGCGATATCGTCGATCTTGTCGCTGGCGCGGCAGCCAGCGACCTTCTCGGAGAATATTTCCACCGGCTGCATCGGCGCATCGGGCCGGTCTTTCCAGAGCAGATCGACCAGGTTCTCTTTCACCGGTTGCAGCTTGGCGCCTTTACTATCCAGCAATCCCTGCAGCATCTGGATTTCAGCGGGCGTGTGCAGTTTCGGATCGTAACCGATCACGGCGTTCTCACGCGCGTTTTCGGCCAGCCATTCGCCGAGTTTACGGCCCGTGCCCTCGGCAATTTCGAAATGCTCTTGATTGATCTGCTTTTTGATCTGGATACTGTAACGGTTGTCGCTGATGGCCAGCGCGCGGTCTTTCAGCACCACGGCCGCCCCGGCGGAGCCGGTGAAACCTGTCAGCCATTGCAGGCGTTCGGCACAGGCCGGAATATATTCGCCCTGAAATTCATCGGCCTTTGGCACCAGAAAGCCATCTATGCTGCGTTTCCCGAGCTGGGCGCGCAACGCCGCCAGTTTGTCCGCCTGTTCCATGTCTTTTGTCCTTTCTCGTCTCGGGGTTCATGATGATTATTAGTTTATATAATCCTTTATTATCAAAGTCATGCGGTACATTCAGCCATTCCCCGTTTTTATTTTTAAAGCCCGCCATCCATGTTAGACTGACAAAATGCCTTACGTTCTTCTGGTCATCGGGGTCGCGCTCGGCCTTTTCGGTTTGTATAAATTCTTTGTCTCGGCCAAGCCGAAGCAGATCGCAGCCTTTTTAGGGGCGTCTGTCTTTTTCGTCCTGACCCTCGCATTATTCTTTATGGCCGTTACGGGTCGCCTGCCGGCGGCTATCGCGCTGGTCATCGCCATATGGCCGCTGGCGCTGGCGTGGTGGAAAGCCAAACAGCCGCGCGCGCCCCAGGCCGCGAAAATGCGACCCGGCCTGCCGATGAGCCGCAGCGAAGCCTTTGAAATCCTGAGCCTGCCGGAAAGCGCCACGCCGGAAGATATAGAGGAAGCCTATAAATGGCTGATAC